>CAZCCA010000020.1:3110-6664 GCA_964497215.1 uncultured Candidatus Peribacteria bacterium
AATTAATATTAGTCATGAAATTAACAAAATCACTTTTACATACTACAGATAATTATATAAAAGCATTAGAAAAATGATGAATTTTAACTGTGTTTGATTTATTAAATCATTTTCCTAGAGAGTATGAAGATAGAACAAATGTTTTGGATAATTTTTCACTTATAAATATTAAAGAAAAAAATACTATTTTAGTAAAACTTGTTTCACTTAATTCACAAAAAACATCATGATGAAAACTTTTAACAAAAGCAGTTTTAGAAGACAAAAATGGTTTTTTATCAGAATCAGTTTGGTTTAATAGAAAATATTTAGCTACTCAATTAAAATCTTATGAAGGGAAAAAAGTTTTAGTTACTTGAAAAGTTAAATATGCTTTTTGAAAAGTTACATTTCAAAGTCCTGAGGTAGAAACAGATTTAAATAAGACTTGAGGTGAAATTGTTCCTATTTATTCAGATATAAATTATATTCCAAGTAAATGGATTGCTCCAAAAATTGAATTACTTAAGAAGTATATTTCTGAAATAAATGAGGATTTACCAGAAAATATTATAAAAAAATATGACTTTATTACTAAAAAAGAAGCAGTTTATAAAATACATTTTCCAAAAAATAAAAATGATATAGAAGTAGCTAAATTTAGACTTGCTTATTGAGAATTATTTCATATAAATTATAAATCTATTTCTAGTAAATATGAAGCAAGAAAAGTTACTGAATGAAGAGCTTTAGTTATAAAAATGAATGTAGATTTAGTAAAAGATATTATTTCAAAATTGCCATTTGATTTAACAAACCATCAAAAAATAGTCCTTTTTCAAATTTTAAAAGATATGGAAAAACCTCATTCTATGCAAAGATTATTAGAGTGAGATGTATGAACAGGTAAGACAGTAGTAGCTTTTATAGCTGCTATTCATGGGATAATCGAAAGTAGCAAAATGAATAAGAAGATTCAAGTAGCAATTATGGTACCAACAGAAATATTGTCAAGACAACATTTTGAATGAATGCAAAAATTATTAATGGAATATAATATAAGCTCACATTTACTTGTTTGAAGTCTTACAAAAAAACAAAAAGAAAAAGTACAAGCAGACATAAAAACATGAAATATAGATTTAGTTATTGGTACTCATGCACTTGTTCAAGAAAATGTAGTTTTTTATAATTTATGATTTGTTGTTGTTGATGAACAGCATAGATTTTGAGTAAAACAAAGAGAAATTTTAGAAAAATGATTTTGAAATAAAACTGGTATAGTTCCTCATAATCTTAATATGACAGCTACACCTATTCCTAGAACTTTAGCCCTTACTCTTTACTGAGATCAGGATTTATCAATTATATCAGAATATCCAAAAGGTAGAAAAAATATTTATACAAAAGTTGCAAAAACAGAAAATCAGAGAAATGAAATTATAAATTTTGTTAGAGCTGAAATTCAAAAACAAAGACAAGTTTTTTGGATATCTCCACTTGTAGAAGAGTCAGAAAAAATAGATTTAGCAAATGCTATAGCTGTTTTTGAAAATCTTGAAGCTATTTTTTCAGAATTTAGGGTATGACTTTTACATGGTAAAATGAAAGCAAAGGAAAAAGATAGTATAATGAAAGATTTTGCTGATAATAAAATACAAATTTTATCAAGCACTTCTGTTGTAGAGGTATGAGTAAATGTTCCAAATGCAACTATTATGTGTATAGAATGAGCTGAGAGGTTTGGTCTAAGCCAATTACATCAATTTAGATGAAGAGTAGGTAGATGAGATTATCAATCATATTGTTATTTATTTCCAACTAAATGAAATTATACAGATAGATTGAAAGCTATGGAGACAACAAATAATGGTTTTGAATTAGCAGAAATTGATTTAGAACTGAGATGACCAGGTGAAGTTTATTGAGTAAAACAGTCATGAGTTCCAGATTTAAAGCTTGCTGATTTAAAAGATTTAGAATTAATTAGTCAGATTAGGGAAGATATAGAAGAACTTTTTAACAAATAATTAACATAAAAAAAATAGTAATTTATATAAATTACTATTTTTTAATATAATAAAATTTATAAATATAATTTCATTTTAAATATGACTTTACTTCAATTTTTCTTTATAATTTCATGAATTATAATTTTAATTCTTTGAATTGATATATCAAAAAAGCAAAAATTTAATGCTTTACATTTTTTAGTATTTTTATCTATATGATGAGGGTTACTTGTTTTTACTATTTTCCCAAATATTCTTAAAAATATTTGAGATATTTTTTGAGTTGCTAGATGAGCTGATGTTTTAGTTTATAGTTCAATAATTTTTTTATTATATTTTGTGCTTTTACTTTTAACTAAACATGTTGAAAATAAGGAAAGTATTACAGAATTAATTAGAGCTTTAGCTATTGAAAATTCTGATAAAAAAATAATAAAATGAAAAGAAGTTTTTTTAATTAGAGTTTATAATGAAGAACAAGTTTTAAAAAATACTATACAAGAAATTATAAATAATAATTATAAAAATATTTTAG
This sequence comes from uncultured Candidatus Peribacteria bacterium, assembly GCA_964497215.1. Lineage (GTDB taxonomy): Bacteria > Patescibacteriota > Gracilibacteria > BD1-5 > UBA6164 > UBA6164. The sequence continues at coordinate 5,637 of CAZCCA010000020.1, forward strand.
TAATAAATGATTGAAGTACTGATAATAGTAAAAATATTTTAGAAAAGTTTTGAGATAAAATAATTTTAATTAATCATTTAAAAAATAGATGATGATGAGCTGCATTAAAAACTGGTTTTGAATATTTAAAACAATATTGAAAAATTGAATATATAATTACTTTTGATGCTGATTGACAACATTCTTTGGAAGATTTAGATATTTTTTTTAAAGAATTTAGTAAAAATAAAAAATTAGATATTACTTTGGGATCAAGATTTATAAAAAAAACAAATACAAATGTTCCTTTATTAAGAAAAATTATTTTGTATGGTTGAAAAATTTTTACATATTTTTTAAGTTGAATTTATTTAACAGATTCACATAACTGATATAGGGTTTTTAAATTTAAAGTTATTGATAAAATTAATATTTCAATGGATTGAATGGAATATGCTTCAGAGTTAATAGAAAGTATTAATAAAAATAAATTAAAATACAAAGAAGTTCCAGTTAATATAAAATATACTGAATATAGTTTATCAAAATGACAAAGTAATTCTAATGCTATAAATATAGTCTTGAGATTTATTTGGAATAAGTTCTTTAGATAAATTTATTTTTATGGTTTTATATTATTATGAAAACTAAAATTTTTATAACTTCTATACTTTTGTATCTATTCTTTTTTAATCAAGTTTTTGCTTCTATATTATTTTCAGAGATATTTCCAAATACTAAAGATGATAAAAATTTAGAATATATTGAATTATATAATTCATGAGTTTTAGATAAAAGTTTAAGTTGACTTATATTAAAAGATAAATCAAATAAAGAATTTGTTTTTTGATCTTGAGATATAGTTTTAGCTTGAAAAACTAAAAAATATTTTAGAAATTATACTAAAATTTTATTAAATAATACAAATGAAGAATTATATTTATATGATAATTCTTGAAGTTTAATAGATAGTTTTTCTTATACTTGAAGTAATAAATGAGAAATTATAGAAATAATTAAAATTGATACATGAGTTTTAGATAATAATA
>CAZCCA010000020.1:6764-8769 GCA_964497215.1 uncultured Candidatus Peribacteria bacterium
CTTGAAGTATTTTAGAAGAAATAGAAAAATTTAATTTAAAATTTAGTTTTCAAAATCCTAGTTATATTTTAGAAAAAGATAAAATAAATGAAAAATATATTTGTGATAATAGTAAAGATCTTTGTAAGATAAATTTAGATTTAAGAAATAGTTTTACATGAAGTTATAAAGAAAAAGATTATGAGTGTAAAATAGATTTTTGATTTGATTGATGGGAAAGTTTAGAAGAAAATAAATGTAATCCAGGAACTATTATTTTTCCAAAATGAAATTATGATATAAAATTTGAGATAATAGAAAAGACAAATACATGAAATATTTTTACTTGATGATTTTTACTTGAAAATAAAATAGAACCAGAAATTATAGAAAAAGAAGTAATTAAAGAAATTCAGGTAGAAAAAATAGTAGAGAAAAATATATGTAAAAGTAATTGATGATTAATAAATAATTCATGAAATAAAAATATTCAAATTGAAAATAAAATAAATATAGTTACTCCAGAAATAATTATACAAAGCTGATTAGATGAAAATAATAATTGTAAAAAGCTAGATTGTAGTATAAATTTGAAATATGAAGAAAAAGATAAATTAGAAAGATGTGAATGGGAGTTTTATTGATGAAGTTTTAAATGAAACACAGATAAAAAATGTAATCCTGGATATGTAAAATATTGAATTTGAAATTATAAAATAAAACTTAGAGTTTATGAAAAAGATAATAAAGATAATTTTAAAGAAAGTATTTTAGAAATAAGAAATTTTGAAAAAGAAAAAAGTATAATTAAAAAAAGTAGTATTGATTTTACAAAAGAAGATAAAGAAGGTTTTGATAATAATAAACTTTTAGAAAAAGATAATAAAGGTATAGAAAAAGAAATAAATAAAAATAATATTTTAAGATTTGTAAAACTTTGAGATTTAAATATAAATCCAAAATGAAGAGATGATAATGAATATATTGAGATTAAAAATTTGTCTAGTAGTTGAATTTTTATGTGATGATGTAGTTTAGATGATAAACTTGATTGATGAAGTAAAAAATATGTTTTTGAAAATGATTTTATTTTAAAGAAAAGTGAAAGTATAAAAATATATAAAAAACAAAGTAAAATTATTTTAAATAATTCAAAAGATGAGGTAAATTTGATATGTGATTGAAATATAGTTGATAATTTGAAATGGAATTTTTCTATAAAAGAAGATTATATTTTAAATAGAGAAAAATTAATAGTTAGAGAAAAGATAAATGAAATAAATAATATTTTAAAAGTTAAAAATATATCAAAAAAAGAGAATATAAATTTAGTAAATTTAGAAAATAATAATTCAAACATATCTACAAAAATTATTTCAAATGAATCAAAGATAAAAGAAAAATTGGAAGCAAATATATCTATTCAATGAAAAATTTGAACAAATAAAATTCTAAATTGAAATAAAATAACTTGTTTTGATAGTTGTAGTATAAATTTTGATTGATCTAAAAGTAGTTGAAATATAAAAAAATATTTATGGGATTTTTGAAATTGAAAAAAATATGAATGAAAAAATCCATGATATATTAAGTATGAAAAATTATGAAAATATTCAGTAGTTTTAACAACTATTAATGAAAGTTGATTAGAAAATAAAACTAATTTTTTAGTAAATTTTGAAAAAACTCCTAAAAAAGTAAAAGTTACAAAATCTAAAATAAAAGAAAATAATGATAATTTTAAAGAAAAAGATAGTGATATAAATAAAGAAAATATTATTAATAAAAAAGATATAGAAAAACCTAAAAAAGATATGACAAAAGTAGAGATATTATTGTATGTTTTAATTTTTGTTTTTAGTTTAAATTTGATTGTTTTAGTTTTGAGAAAAGAAAAATTAATTTAATATTTTTTAGTTATTAAAAATAATAGTTTTTTAACAAGAAAGTTTTATCTTTCTTGTTTTTTTGTCAATATAAATATAATTAATTAAATAATAAATTATTTATAAAGTATGAAAAAAAT
>CAZCCA010000021.1:0-8543 GCA_964497215.1 uncultured Candidatus Peribacteria bacterium
TTCCCTCTTATTCTAATTTTTTCTATTTTTTCACATTTCATATTATCTCATATATCAAATATAACTGCATTTACAACATAATTTTTATCTAAACACTGTTCTATTTTTCCCTTATTTAATCATGTTAAAAATCTTTTTTCAACTGATTTATAATCTGCTCAAATAACTGAATATAAAGGTCAGTTCATTCATACGTCTGATAAAATTCAAGTTCATTTTGGTAATATTAATTCATCATTTGTTTGAATATGTGTATGTGTTCCAAATAATGCACTTATTTTTCAATCTAAATGAAATCACATTCAATATCATTCTGCAGTTGTTTCTTTATGGAAATCTATAATTATTCAATCTAGTTTTTCTTTTTTATAAAGATCAATTATATCATCTACTACTTCAAAAGGATTATTTACTTTTTTTCACATAAACACTTCACCTATCAAATGAATAACTAATAATTTTTTTCAATTTTTTTCCAAAATCTTATATCATTTTCAAGGTATTTTATAATTTTTATTTTCATAAAAATTTGCTCATCTAATTAATTTTGAATTATCTTCATTTAAATAATCTTCTATTTTACTTATATTATCAAAAATATGATCTCAAGTAGTCATTATATCAATTCATAATTTTTCTAATTCTCTTGCATGTTTTTCTATAGCTCATCTTCAAGAAGTTGCATTTTCAATATTTACAATTATAAAATCTGGTTTATGTTTTTCTTTTAATTTAGGTAATTCTTGTGCTAAAGCTGCTCTTCAAATTCTACCATATACATCTCAAAATACTAATACTTTCATTTTTTTTATTTAAATTTTATTTAATCTCCCTTTTATAAAAAGAAGCAAAAATCATTATTATTAAACTATATACAACTAAAAAAGTAATAATTGTAAATAAAACAGTAATTATATTAAAAGTCATTCAACTCATAACTAATACAAATAATATATATTTAAATGGTAAAAGTATAAAATATCAAATAAAAATTAAAACTAAAAATTTTAAAAACTTATTAAATCATTTTGTTTTTATAATTGATTCTTTTATATATTTAAATGCACTTTTATCTTTATTAAAATCATCAGTTAATATAAAATATGAGAAAATAATTCTAAATAATAAATATACAGCAAATATAATAGATATTATTAAAAATAACAAACTTAAAATAGAAAAATAATTTTTACTATTTGATGCTACAATCTCTCTAAGAGTTGATAGATCTCATGAAAATAATAATAAAATTCATGTTAATACAAAAAATAATATTATAGGAAGCAACAATATAAGTAAATTTAAAACTGTTAAGTTAAAAAATTTAACTATTTTTCTAAAATTTAATAAATCTAATTCTTTTATACTAGGTTTTTTTCATTCTAAATAAAAATTAGACATTTTTATCAAAATAAAAATAGAATAAAATAGTCAAAATATCAAAAATACTCATCCTAATAAAAATAAAACATTTAAAAAATCTGAAGATAATAATAAAACAATAATATAAGCAAATGACTTATATAAATATATAAAATTAGAAAAAAATGAATCAAATGAATTTAAAGAAACTCAAGAAACTAATTTAATATAAATTTCAAAAAAACTAATTCATCAAACTAATTTATATATTAATAAAAAAGGAAATGATAAAACTAATCAAAAAATAATTCAAAATAAATAAATGACTATTTTATTTTTATTCCAATTTAAAAAATTTTTATAAACTACTGCTAAATCAGAAAAAGTATTTAAAACAAAATTTTTATCTTTTTTTAATTCTTTCTTTTTCTTAATATTTTTTATTTTTTCTATTATTTTTTTCATATTTATATATAAAAATTAAATTACTTATAATATAATTAAAAACACTAAATTTGCAATATAAAATGAAAAATATAAAATAGACAAAAGAGTATTATTTTTTCTTACAAAAAATGAAAAAACATGAAATAATTTTTTGAGTATTAAAAGTACCATTAGATTTTATAATAATTTTTACATCATTTTTTATAGCTAAACAAATCAGACTTATAACTGATTTAATACCATCTATAAAATTACCAGTACAAACTATTGATAATCAACACTTAATATACTTTGCATTAAGTTGAGCTTTTTTATATATAATAGTTTTTGCTTTACATTGACTATACTTTATAAAAATAACATCTTCTAAAATAAAAGAGTTTTTATCAATTATAAGATACTCTATTTATTGGCTTTTGTTTTTTTTAGTATGAATTTTTTTAAGTAAATGATTTTTATATGAAACAGAAATTCCAAGATTAATAGTATTATTTACATTTATAATTGGAAGTATTCTAATAATTTTTGAAAGAATAATACTAAATAACATTGAATACTATTTATTAAAAAAATGAATACTCTCAAAGAAAAAATTATTAATAATTTCAAATAAAGATAAAGCAGAAATAAAGGAAATACTAAAAGATATAAAAAAGTCTAAAGTATATAAAATAATATGATATTCAAATAAAAAAAATATATGAATTAAATGACTTAAATTTAGATGAGATATACAAAAAATTCAACAATTATTTGAAAAAAAATTATGTGATGAAGTATTATATATAGATAGTGATTTTAGTAAAAAAGAATTATTTATACTATGGGAATTAACTAGAATTTTTTGAATTAGATACAGATATATTACTAATTCTTTTGATATTACTAAATCAAATACTACCCTATCATTAATAAATAATATTCCAGTAATAGAAATAAAAAATACTCCTCTTGATAATTGGTGAAAAGTAATAAAAAGAATATTTGATTTATTTTCATGAATATTTTGAATAATCTTATTATCACCTATTTTTATATTAACAGCTATAAGTATAAAAATAAATGATCCTAAATGACCAATTATTTATAAAAATAAAAGAATTTGACAAAATTGAAAAGAATTCAATTTATATAAATTTAGATATATGAAATGGGAATACTGTATAAAAGATGCTTACAATAATAAAAAAGATGATAATGCCATAAAATATGAAGAAAAACTAATAAAAACAAGTAGTAGTAGAAACTGACCTCTATATAAAATAAAAAATGATCCTAGAAAAACAAAAGTATGAGAATTTATAGAAAAATATTCAATTGATGAAATACCACAATTTTTTAATTTAATATTATGAAATATGAGCCTTGTCTGACCAAGACCACATCAACCAAAAGAAGTTGATAAATATTCTCTGGAACAAAAAAGATTATTAACAATAAAACCATGAATAACTTGAATGGCACAAGTTAATTGAAGAGAAAATAATGATTTTCATAAAGAAGCAAAATTAGATATTTTTTATATAGAAAATTGGAATTTATTACTTGATTTAAAAATAATCTTAAAAACATTTTCTGTTATTTTTTCAAGAAAATAAAGAGCTTTTAGCTCTTTATTTATTTTTATATATTATTTCAATTTCTCTTTGGTTTTCTATTTCTGTTTTTGATAAAATAATTTCAATATCTGCTTTATAATAATCTTCTATTAATTCTGGCCATTCAATAATTATAACTCATTCATTATTATCTAATATATCTTCTCATCATATAGCAAAAAATTCATCATAATTATTTAATCTATATAAATCAAAATGATATATATTATCATATTTATTATAATAAGTATATGTTGGAGATGTAATATCATAATTATTTCAAAGTAAATTATTTATAATATATTTTGAAAGAGTAGTTTTTCATGCTCATAAATCTCATTTAATAAATATTAAACTTGGCTTATTAATCTTTATATTTAAAGAATCTTTATTATTTAAAAAATATTTTGTTTTCATAACAAGTAAAAAATAGGTTTAAAATTTGCTTAAATAGTTTTTTTAAGATATAATTTATTTATACATTATATAACTTAATTAAAATAATTTTATGGAAACTTTAATAGAAGTAAACAAAAAAGATGTAAATTGAATTTCTATTTTTTCTTTTAATGGAGAATTAGATGAAACAAATGCAGATAAAACATTTAAAAGTATTTATGACCAGATCTGAGATTTTGATTGAAAAAATATTATTTTTAATCTATGAGGATTAAAATATTTAAACTCAAAATCTATTGGTTATATTGCAGATGTATTTTCAAATATTGAAGATGAAGATGGTAAAATGGTTATATCTAATTGTTCAGATTGAGTTAAAGATATTTTAGAATTAGTAGGTATTACTACTATTATTCCTACTGTAGATACAGAAGAAGAAGCTATTAAGTTAATAAAGCCTTAACCTGTAATTCACACTAAAAAAGAGATAATTTTATTATCTCTTTTTTAGTTTATTAATTTTTTTAATTTAGTTTCAAAAATATCTAAACTAAATTCTCATGCTCTTTTTATACAATAATTTTTCATAGCTAATGCTTTTTTATTATCAATATAATTAATAGCATTAACTAATTCATCAATATTAGCATCTTTTCAAATCAAAATTCAAGTTTTCTTATCAATTATTGTTTCCTTTAGTCATCAATCATTTACTCATATAACAGGTTTTCAAGCTGCCATACTCTCAACTGGACTCATTCAAAAATCTTCATCAATAGGAATATAAATTGTAGCTATACAATTTCATACATATTTAGTAAATCAAATATTTCAAGGAAGAGTTATGAATTTAATATTATCATATCATTTAGCTAAATCAAAAATTTTTAAACGAGCTGGATCATTTTCTCAATAAATAACTACTAATTTTTTATTTTTTAATTTTTTAAAAGCTTTAATTATTTTATCAACTCTTTTTACATCAGATAATCTAGCAAAAGATAAATAATAATCCTCTTGTCATAAATATTTAAATTCATCTAAATCAACTGGAGGATATAAAATAGTAGATTCAAATCATAAAAATTTTTTAATTCTCTTTTGTGTATTTACAGAATTAGTTAAAATTAAATCCATTTTTGATATATCATACTCATACATTTTTTTAAAAAAATAAGAAAAAAGTAAGAAAATAGGCTTTAACAAAAAAGGAATTTTATTATAATAAATACTTTTTAAATCATATAAATATCTAGGTGGAGTATGACAATAATATATTTTTTTAACATTTTTACTACAATTCCTAACTGCACTTATACTATCTCAAGAAAATATAACAGTATTATATTTGTCTAAAAATTTAGTATTAAATAAAAAAGCATATTTTAATTTAATATGTCTAAATCATTTTTTAAATATTTCAGATGACACAGAAATCATTTTTCATTTAAATCACTCTTTTCTTAAATCAAAACTTCATTTACTAAAAAAACCTGAGGCTAAATCAGCACCTAAAGATTTTGCCATCATTAATATAAGTCTTTCTCATCATCATTTATATAAAAAAGTATCATGTAGTATAATTATTTTATTTTTCATTTATTTTATTTTTAAATTTATATATAAGATTTAAAGCTCAAATTGGTGTTAGGTTATTTAAATCAATTTTTTTAATTTCATTTTCTATTTTAGATTCCTTTTCAATATATTCTATAATAGGTTCACTTAAACACATTTGAATAGCTCATTTACTATTATGTTCCACTTCTAATTCTTTTAACATTTTCTTAGCTTCTGCAATAGTTAAATTAGACAAACCTGCAATTTTTGCTACTTCTAATCAAAATGATTTTTTTATTCATCAAGGAATTATTTTTCTTAAAAAAACTAAATTATCTTCATTTTCTCAAACAGCAACAGAAAAATTTGAAACTCATTTTAATTTTTTAGATTTATCTATAAGTTCATGATAATGTGTAGCAAATAAGGTTTTTACTCATATATTATCATGTAAATCTTTTAATATAGCCCAAGCTAAACTCATTCAATCGTAAGTAGAAGTTCACCTTCAAACCTCATCAATTATCACAAATGAATTTTTAGTAGAATTATTCAATATATTTGCAACTTCTTTCATCTCAACCATAAAGGTTGATTCTCATAAAAATAAATTATCATTAGCTCATACTCTAGAAAAGATTTTATCAGTTAATGGTATTTTAGCTGATTTAGCAGGAATAAAACTTCAAATATGAGACATAAGGACTATTAAAGCATTTTGTCTTAAATATGTAGATTTTCATCACATATTTGGTCAAGTTATAATATGAATGAAATCATTAGTATTTAAAATCAAATCATTACTTATAAAATCTTTTTCATTTTGTTCTATAACTGGATGTCTTCATCATAAAATTTTTAAATCAATATTTTTATCTAACTTTGGTTTAATATAATTAAAATTATATGCTACTTCAGCTAATCATACTTCAAAATCAATAAATCAAATTTTATCAGAAATATTTTTTATTTCATTAAAATTATCTAAAATCTTTTCTCTTATATTTAAAAATAATTCATATTCTCTTTCTGCTTTTTTTCATTCTGCTCATAAAATATCTTCTTCAAATTTCTTTAATTCTATTGTTATATATCTAGAAGCATTTACTAAAGTTTGTTTATGAATAAAAATATCAGGTATTTTTGATATCTGACTTTTTGGAACTTCAATAAAATAACCTAAAGCATTAGTATATTTTATTTTTAAAGATGATAATCAATAATTTTTTGTTAACTCATTTTGATAATTTATTAACCAATCTTGAGAAGAACCTATAAGTCATCTAAAATAATCTACTTCTTCATCATATCAATCTAATATTATTCATCATCACATTATATTTAATTCAGCATCTTCTTTTATTGATTCATCTAATAATTTTATAATATTTTCAATATTTTTCACTAGAATTTCATAAGTATATATATTATTAAATCTATTTTAACTAATAGCATTTTTTTGTAAAGAAATATTGTAATTTAATATAATATAGATATTCTAAACAATATAAAAATAACTTTTTTAATATCAAAAATGATAAAAATAAATAAAAAAGATTCTATAATAGATATAATTATAAAAATAGATAATTGTAAAGAAAAAGAAATAGTTTTAGACTTCCCTTTTTGACACCCTATATTACATAATTATATATCACTTAAAATATTAAAAAATAAAGCAAAAAATAAAAATTTTATAATTATTACAAATGATAAAACAGCTAAAAAAATATGATCAAAACTTTGAATTAAATATAGTCAAATATGAGACAGTGATTTATTAGAATATAATTATACATCTAGCCAATATGCTAAATATTTAATTAAACGTTATTTCTTAGAATTTATTAATATTTTTAAAGATAAATCAAATAATATTACATTTGAATATCATAAAAAACATTTAATCAAAAACTGAAAAATATGATATTTTATAATGTGATTAATTATATCAATTTTTTTATTTTTATTTATATTTTATTTTGCAGTTAATAAAACATATATATACATAAAACCAGAAATAAATATAAAAACTAGAGCTGAAAATTTCATTTTTGAAGAATCTTTAAATGATGAAATTTTAAATAAAAATATAGTAAAATTAAATAAAATTAGTAAATTAATTTATTTAACAAATACATTTTGAACTAGTTGAGTAAATGAAAAAAGTATAAGTAGAAGTAAGTGAATTGTAACTTTTTATAACAAATTAAATGAAAGTGTAGACTTATTACAAAATACTAGATTAATAACTGAAAATTGAATTTTATATAAAACACAAAGTTCTGTACATATTCCAAAAGCAAAATACTCTTCAACTTGAGCTATTATTCCATGACAAGTTGATATTAAAATAAAATCTAGTATAAAAGATAATACTTGAAATATAGCTTGAATAAAATCAAATATATGAAGCTGAGTTATATTAACACTTCCAGGATTAAAAACAAATAAACAAGATATCTATGCTATAACAAAAACTGAAATAAAATGAGCAAATGAAAACTATCAAAAACAATTAACAAAAGAAGATTTAATAAATGCTGAAAAAATATTAAAAGCAAAATTAAAACAAAAAGCTTTAGATGAATTAAAAAAACAAATAATAGAGAATAATAAAAAAAATAATATAGTTGAAGAATTATTATGAATAGATGGTATTTTAAAATATAGTGATTTTAAAATACTTTGAAAAGACAAATTAAAACTATGAGATAAAATAGAAAATTTTGAATTATGATGAACAATAAAAATAACTGGTTATAGTTATAATACAAAAAAAGTATTAAATCAATTATCAAATACTATTCAATCTAACTTACTTAAAAATATTGAAACATTTTTATTTATAAATGCTGAATCATTAAGAATATCTAATATTATATACAAAACAGAAAATCCTTTAAGAATAAAAGCTACTGCTGAAATAGAAGCATTTTTTTCACATAATTTCTTAATTAAAGAAAGTAATTATATTCAAAAATTAAAAAATAAAATTTTATGAATTAAAAAAGAAGATGCAATTAAAATACTTCTGAATAATCCTAATATAAGTGATGTTCAAATAGAAATAAGACCATTTTTTATAAATACTATATCTAAAATTCCTGATAATATTATTATAAAAGTTATAGACAAATAAAAAAATAAAGATTTTATTAAAATCTTTATTTTTTT
>CAZCCA010000022.1:0-8454 GCA_964497215.1 uncultured Candidatus Peribacteria bacterium
AAAATAACTATTAAATATGTTTAAAATAGAAACTTGAGAAAATAATCCTATACTTAGAACACCTGCAAAAAAAATTTTAGATAAAGATTTTAAACAAGCAGTAAAACTATGAAAAAATATGATTAAGTATATTAAAAATCCTGATAATTGATGAGTTGGTCTAGCAGCACCACAAATATGAGTATGAATAAGACTTGTAGTTGTTAGTATGTTAAAAAATCGGAAAGATGAAAATTTTAAAACTATTATGCTTATAAATCCAGAAATATTAGAATTTTCAAAAGATACATATATAGAAACAGAATGATGTTTATCAATTCCTTGAATAAAATGAGAGGTAGAAAGACCTACAATGATAAAACTAAGCTATCAAGATGAAAAAAACACTAAAAAAACACTGATTTTAGAGTGATTACAAGCAAGAATAGTACAACATGAGATTGATCACATAAATTGAAAACTATTTATTGATTATTTAAAATAAAAAATCTTAACTTTAAAAGTTAAGATTTTTTATTTTATTCATATCTACTATAATCTTGCATTTTCATTTCAGCATCAGTCTTTCTAACTATATCTAAAATAACAGAAACTATAATAATTAATCAAGCAGCAGAAATAATAAAATCAACTGATTGTCACATAATTTTAGACATTATATATGGTAATACAGCAATAATAGCTAAAAATCAACCACCAAAGAAATTTAAATGACTTGAAACTTTAGATAAGTATTCAGATGTATCATTTCATGGTCTTATTCCTGGAATATATCCTCATCTTTTTTGAATACTTTCAGCAATATTTTCAGTATTAAATGTGATTGATACATAAAAAAATGAAAATCCTAATACCAATAAAAAATATAATATAATGAATACCCATGAAGGATTAGTCATGCTAAAGTATGTAAGTAAAAAATTTCAAATTGAAGTAGCTGTTTCACTAGATCAATCTCAAGTAAGAATTTGTCATATAATTGCAGGAAAAGTAACTAATGATACTGCAAATATAATAGGAACCATACCAGCTTGATTTACTCTAATAGGAAAATAAGATTTTTCTTCTCTACCAGTTCTTGTATAAATAAGTGGAATTCTTCTATTTCATTCAGTAAATTTAACAATAATATATATAATTATTAAAGTTAATATAGTTAATAATGCAAATAATGGATAATCTCCTCATGAAATATGTCAGATTATAGTTCAAGGCACAGCAGACAATACTCAAGCAGTAATAATAATACTAATACCATTTCAAATACCCTTTTCAGTCATAACTTCTCATAACCATACTAGAAACATAGTTCAAGCAGTAATAATAGTCATTGCAGTTAAAACAGTTGTAGTATCAGATAAATCAATAATTGTACTAGAAGTTGCACCAGAAACTAATGTATTCATTAATACGATCATTCAATAAGATTGAACAAAAGCTAATGGTAAAGTTAACCATCTAGTATATTTAGTAATTTTTCTTTGTCATGACTCACCTTCTTTTTGTAATTCTCCAATTTTTGGAACAATAACTCATAATAATTGAATTATAATCATTGCATTAATATATGGGGCTAATCACATTAATATAATAGAAAAATTTGATAATCAACCTCACATTAAAGCACTAAAAAAAGACAATCATTTATTAGCCTCCATTATAGCAGATAATTTACTAGTATCTACTCAATAAACAGGTATAACAGATAATAATTTATAAACTAAAACTAATAAAAGTGTAGCAACAATTTTTTTAGTAATGTTTTTGTTAGTAAATACAGATTTTATACTATGTATCATAATGTATAAATATTTATAAAATTAATTTGAGCATATTGTACATAAAAAAAAGAAAAAACCAAACTTTAAAAGCAAGGTTTTTTCTTTAAATTATTTAGTTTCAAGTTTACCTCCAGCTTTTTCTATTGCTTCTTTAGCAGTAGCAGAAGCAGAGTCAACAGTAACAATAACTTTAGTAGTTAATTCACCTTGACCTAATAATTTAATTGGAAGAGTTTTTCTTCTAACTATTTTATTTTCTAGTAAAACTTCTTTATTTATAGTTGTAATACCTTTTTCAGCTAATTTAGCTAAATCAGAAATATTAATTACATTATAAATAGTTTTAAATTTTGCATTAGAGAAACCTTTTAATTTAGGCATTCTTCTAAATAAAGGAGTTTGTCCTCATTCAAACCAAGCAGCAACTCAACCACCAGATCTTGAATTTTGACCATTACATCCTCTACCACAGTAAGTTCATTTACCTGAACCATTACCTCTACCAAGTCTTTTGAATGTTTTTCTAGAACCTTGGTTAGGTTTTACATTTGTTAAAGATAACATAAAATTATTTAAGGTTATTTATATACAATGTCATTCTGAAATTAATCCAGAAACATTTACTAGTTCCTGAATTAAATTCAGGATGACATATTTTTATTATTTAAATGAAGATAAAGCTTTTATTGTAGCTCTTGCATTATTAATAAGGTTTGAAGAACCATATCTTTTAGCAAGAATATCTTTATATCAAGCAACCATTAATACTTTTCTGGCAGCTCAACCCGCAATAATTCATGTACCTTCTGAAGCAGGATGAACCATTATTTTAGCTGCTTTATATTTAGCCTCTACATTATAAGGAACAGTTCCATTTTCAATTCTAACATTAGTTAGTTTCTTTTTAGCATCAGCTATTGCTTTTGCAATTGCATCAACTACTTCCCAAGATTTTCAAGTTCCCAAAGCAACTCTACCTTTTCCATCTCAAATAACCATTACAGCTCTGAATCTTAATTGTCTACCTCATGAAGTAACTCTAGTTACTCTATCAATAGCAAGTAATTCTTCTTTGAACTCTTTTCTAGGTTTTTGAAATCTTGATCATTTTCTATTGTCTTTTCCAGAAAAAGCCATACTTATTAGTATTAATTAATTAAAATTTAAGTCCTTTTGCTCTCATACCTTCAGCTAGAGCTTTAACTCTACCATGGTAAGCAAATCAACCTCTATCAAATAGAATTTCAGTTATTTTTAAGTCTAACACTTTTTGTGCCATTTCTTCTCCTACTTTTGTAGCCATTTCAGTTTTAGTTCCTGATTTTTCAAGTTTTAAATCTGAAAAAGAAGTTAATGTATTACCAGTAGTATCATCAATTAATTGTGCATAGATATTTTTATTACTTCTATATACAGCTAATCTAGGTCTACTTGTAGTTCAACTTATTTTAGATCTGATTCTATTTTTTATTCTTAATCTTTTTAATGTTTTTTGTAACATTTTTTCAATTATTATAAGTTAAATATTTTATTTAGAACCTGTTTTACCAGCTTTTCTTCTAATATGTTCTCATACATATTTGATTCATTTACCTTTATATGGTTCTGGTTTCTTTTTTGCTCTAACTTTAGAAGCAAATTCTCATACTATTTGTTTATCAATACCTGAAATATGTAATATATTTTTATCTTTAGCATCAATTTCAGCTTTTAAACCAGCTGGAACTTCCATATCTACTTTATGTGAAAAACCTATACTTAATGTAAGTTTTTGACCAGATACTTCAAATTTATAACCAACTCAACTTATTTCTAAACTTTTTTTAAATCCTTCAGAAACTCAAATAACTAAATTATTAATAATTGATCTAGTTGTACCCCATAAAGCAATTGCAGAATCATCTACAGGAGTAACAATTATAGAATTTTCTTCTTTAACAACATTAACTTTTTTTGAAAAATCAAAAGATAATTCTCATAATGGTCATTTTACTTTAATATTGTTTTCGGCAATAGTTACTTCAACTTTTTCTGTTAATGCAATAGGCATTTTACCAATTCTTGACATTGTTTTTTGTAATTATTAATATAAATCGGAACAATGATATAAAATCATTTCTCGTTTATAATATCAAATGATTAATATACTTCACAAAGTAGTTCACCACCAACATTTAAACTTCTAGCTTCGTATCAAGTAATTACACCTTTTGGAGTAGATACTATATAGATACCATGACCATTTCTTGATTTTCTAATATCTTTTGCTCAGATATAGATTCTTTGACCAGGTTTACTTATTCTTGATAAAGTAGGAACATATTTAGTAGTTCTTACATCATTTAAAGTTAAACCAATTGTTTTTTTATTGTTTCATTCGTCTATAACTTCGAAATCAGCAATATATTTATTTTTCTTAAGAATTTTTGCTATATCAGCTTTTAATTTAGAATGTGGGACTTTTACATCTGTAATTCTAGCCATATAAGCATTTCTAATTCTTGTTAATAAATCTCCGATTGGATCTATTATCATAACATATAAATTAATAAATTAAATTTATTTAAACTATTTCTCTCTACCAACTAGACTTTCTAACACCTGGTAGTTCACCTGCATTTGCTTTTTCTCTAAAACAGATTCTACAAATATCAAATTTACCAAGATATCATCTAGTTCTACCACAGATACTACAACAATTATAAACTTTTGTAGCTTCTTTAGGTTTTCTACCATCAGCAATAGCTTGTAAAAATGTCTTTTTTAATCTATTTGCTTTAGCAATTTTAGCTTTTCTAGCCATTTTTTTTTCTTATTAAAGTAAACTTTTATTTAGCAAAAGGGAATCACATTTGTGTTAATAATTCTCTTCAAGCTTCTTTGTTTTTAGCAGTTGTTTTAACTGTAATTTGTAACCCATGATTTTTTACAACATCTGTTTGTGGAACTTCTAAAAATATAGAATGTTCTTTAATTCAGAAATTATAATTACCTTGATTATCAAAACCTTTTTTGTTAATTCATCTAAAGTCTCTTACTCTTGGCAATACAACATTAATTAACTTTTCTAAGAAATTATACATAGCATCTCCTCTTAAAGTAACACTTAAACCAACTGGCATACCAGCTCTTAATTTAAAGTTTGATATTGCTTTTTTTGCATATCTAACAGTACATTTTTGACCTGCTATTAATGATAAGTGTTCTTCTAAAGATGAAAAATCTTTGTTTCCTGATCTAACATATGTTCAAATTCACATATTCAAAACTACTTTTTCTAATTTTGGAACATGCATTACATTAGTTATTTCTAGCTTCTCTTTTAAAGCAGGAACTATTTCTTTTAAATATTTATCTTTAAGCATTTTATATTTATAATATAAGTAAATTATAAACTATTTTATAATAAATTTCTTAGCTTCTCATCCATTTTCTTTTACAGCAATTTTTGAAAATCTAAATTTTTTACTTTTTCCTTTTTCCTCAATTGTAACAAATCAAACTCTAGTTGGTTTTTTTGTAAAAGGACATACTAACATAACATTAGAAGCATCAATAGCTTTTTCTATTTTTACAATTTGACCAGGAGTAGTTCATTGTTTTTTTAAATGTCTAGTTACAACATTAATTCATTTTACAATGATTTTATTTGTATCAGTAAATACTTTTAAAACTTCAGCTTCTAAACCTCTATCTTTTTCTTTACCAGACATAACTATAACTTTATCTCAAGTTCTAATTTTCATAATTTGTAATAATATTAATTATAAAACTTCTGGAGCTAAACTCATTATTTTTTGAAATCCTTTTGCTCTTAATTCTCTAGCAACAGGTCCAAATATACGAGTACCTCTTGGTATATTATTATCATCAATGATTACGCAAGCATTATCATCAAATCTAACATATGAACCATCTTTTCTTCTTACTTCTTTAGAAGTTCTAACTATTACAGCTTTTACTACTTTTTTCTTTTTTACTGCACCATCTGGAGCAGCTTTTTTAACAGTACAAACTATAATATCTCAAATAGAAGCATATCTTCTATGTGAACCTCAAAGTACTTTAATACATAATACTTCTTTAGCTCAAGAGTTATCAGTAACAGTTAGTCTTGATTCTGTTTGTATCATAAGATATCAATTCTTAAAAGTTAAATTAACTATGCGTTTTCAACTAATGACCATCTTTTTAATTTAGAAGTTGGCCTAGTTTCTATAATTGTTACTTGATCTCATTCAGAGCAAGTATTGTTTTCGTCATGTGCATAAAACTTTTTAGTTACTCTAAATCTTTTTTTATATTTAGAATCACTTTTATAAGTATGCACAGATACAACAATTGTTTTATCCATTTTAGTGCTTGTAACAACACCTTTTTTAGTTCTCATAAACTTTGTTTAATTAAAAATAATTAACCTACATTTAAACCATTAGCTTTTGCAACAGTCTTAATTTGTGCAATATATCTTCTAAGTGCTTTTATTAAATGAGTTTGTTTTAATTCACCAACTTCTTTTTTCATTCTAGCAGAAAATAATTCTTTAGATGTTCTAGTAAGTTCAGTTATTAATTCTTTTTCATTTAACTTTGTAAGTTTTCCTAATTCTTGTAGTTTTAAATCTTTTATTTCTTTCATTCTTTAAAATGATTAATCAGCTATTATTTTAGTTTTCACTGGTAGCTTGTATGAAGCAAGCCTAAAAGCTTCCCTTGCAATTTCTGGTGTAACTCATGTTATTTCAAATAACACTCTACCAGGTTTTACAGGAGCTCTATACATTTCAACAGATCATTTACCTCAACCCATTGGAACTTCTAATGGTTTAGCAGTAAATGCTTTGTCAGGGAAAATTCTAATCCAAATTTTACCTCATCTTTTAAGTGCTCTAACCATAGCTCTTCTTGCAGATTCGATTTGTCTTGAAGTTATAAATCATCTAGTAGTACATTTCATAGCATAATCACCGAATGCAATAGTAGATCATCTTATAGCCTTCCCTTTTAATCTTCATCTGAAGGTTTTTCTATACTTAGTTCTCTTTGGTTGTAACATTTTTTAGTACAATTAGTATATAAAAAAATTCGATTTGTCAAATTTTTATTTTTTATAAATGTCTCATTTATAGATCCAAACTTTTAAACCGATAGTTCCATAAACAGTTTCAGCTCTAACAGTAGTATAATCTATGTCAGCTCTAATTGTTTGAGTTGGAATATTACCTTCTTTAAAAGTTTCCTTTCTGGCAATTTCTGCTCAGTTAAGTCTTCAACCTACTTTAATCTTAATTCATTTAGCACCTTTTTCCATAGCTTTAGAAATAGCTTGCTTAATTGCTCTTTTATAAGGCATTCTTTTTTCAATTTGATTAGCTACGTTGAATCATACAATTTTAGCATTTAAATCTGGTTTTTTTACATCTCTTATTTCTAAAGTAACTTTAGTTGAAAGTTTATTTGTTAATAAAGTTTGTAATCTTTCCTTATTTTCACCAGTTTTACCTAAGATAAGAACTGCTTTAGCTGTATAAATAACTACTTCAATTGAATCTGAATTTCTAGCAACTAAAATATCTCATAAAGGAATTCATGTTAATTCTTTTGCTAAAATTGTCCTAACTTTTATATCAAGATCTAATGAATCTTTATATGTTTTTTTATCTTCATACCATGTAGATTTCCATGTTTTAATATATGGTATTCTAAATGCTATAGGATTAACTTTATGTCCCATTGTTTTTTTATTAATAATTATAATTAATAACTCTAATTTCTTGGAGTTACCCTACCAGTAATTATTTTACTTGTAATTCTAATTTAATATTAGAAGTTCTTTTTAAGATTGGATGAGACCTACCTCTAGATACTGCATTTCATCTTTTATAAACAATTCATTTGTTTATAATCAAGCTACTTATAAATAATGTATCAACTTTTTGATTATCATTATTTTCAGCATTAGCAACAGCAGAAGCTAATACTTTATATAATAAGTTAGCTCATTTTTTAGGAGCAAATTTTAAGAAACTTAAAGCTTCTTTAACATCTTGTCCTCTAACAATTTCTGCAATAACTCTTAGTTTTTTTGGAGAAATTCTTATATTTTTTGCATAAGCTTTCATTAGCGAATTTGGCTATAATAATAAATTATTCCCAATCTTTCAGGGATGGCTAAATAAATTTAGCACATGGGCCTACTTATTTCATGAATGACCTCTGAATATTCTAGTCATAGAAAATTCTCATAGTTTATGTCATACCATATCTTCTGTAATAAAAACAGGTGTGTGTACTTTTCCATTATGAACACCAAAAGTGTGCCCAACAAATTCAGGAATAATAGTACAAGCTCTTGACCAAGTTTTAATTACACCTTTTTTTCATGATTCATTCATTGTATTAACTTTTTTTAAAAGTCTTTCATCAATGTATGGTCATTTTCTTAAACTTCTTGTCATAAGTTAGTTTTAAGTTATATAGTTTTAATTAATAAAATCAATTAATAAACAAAATTATTTATTCGTTAATTTACCTTTTCTATCTTTAAGTATCCACTTAGAAGTAGTTTTTTTCCTATTTCTAGTTTTATAACCTAAAGCTGGCATACCCCATGGAGTTTTTGGTGCTTTCATACCAATTGGAGAATGTCATTCTCAACCACCATGTGGATGATC
>CAZCCA010000023.1:0-8058 GCA_964497215.1 uncultured Candidatus Peribacteria bacterium
TCATCATAATTACTATTACCATCTCAAGCTGGTGGTAAAACTGTTCATGATGAAAATGTATTAAATTTATAATCTATATCTGAACTAAAAACTTTAGAATCTTCTGCTTTTTCATTAGTTCTAGTAGATATAAAATATAATCAATCTTCAATTCAATTATTAGCTAAATAATAAGCTTTTGAACTATTTTCTATATTTTTAACACTTTTTCAAAATGGAATAACATATTCAAGTATATTATAAGCTATTAAACTAATAACTATAACTGTTCACATAGCTAATACCAAACTAAATCATTTATTATTATTTTTCATTTTTTAAAATTATTTACTATATATATCTGTTAAATTAACTGTCATAGATAAATCTAATTCTTTTGATGCTCATCAAACTTGTATTCTAGATTTCCAACTTGGTTTAAGCTTTAATTTAATAATTACATAAGGTGAAATATTTTGTCAAACATCAGTATTTTTCCAGTCATATTCTATATTTTTATTTGGATAAGCATATATCTCAAAATTTGCAACATTTATATTATCTGGAAAAAGTGAAACCCAGTTTACTGTTCAAGTTCAGGCTACTTGTTCTATTCATGAAGTAAACTCAGGATCTATAATCCAAGTATCTATAACTCAATCTCACTGTGTACTATCTATACTTGAAACATCATGATCCATTCCCCGATCCTTTCAATCTAATCTCAAAAATTCTATATTTCAAAGACATCAAGTTCAAGTTGCAGTATTTATATTACAAACTGCATTAGTTCACAAAGTAGGATCTGGTTTAACATTCCATCTAAAATATGTTCTTCTTTTTTTATCTCAACTAATTAAATACAATTCTTTTATATTTTCTCAATTTGGAAAAGCATCTGGTCAAACTCAAAGATATTCATCATCATCATCTCAAATTACATTTCAATCTCCATCCTCATCTCATAAATCATCATCATAATTTGAATTATAATCCCTAAACTGAAAAGAGTATTGTCAAAATCTTTGTTGATAATTATTAGATAAATAATCTATACTTCCACTATTAAATTTTGTAAAACATCATGTTCAAGTCATTTGTTCTCAAACATTACTTCTACAATAATAAAATCATTCTCAAAAAGTGTTTGTTCAAATAATTCAATCTTTTCAAAAATTACCAAATCAAGAAGGATTAGAAAAATGTCATGATGAAGTAGTTTCTCAAATTATTTTTCTATTAAAATATTCTTCATAATCTAGTGTTCATCACTTTTTTATCATCTCAAAAAGTTTTTCTGTAAAATAAAAACTAGATTTTTGAATATCTGTTTCTTGTATAAGTTTTGATTTTCAAATAGTTATAGATACTAATGCTTGAAATCATCAAATTAAAATAATAGAGACTATGATTATTCAAATCATTATTTCTATCAAAGTAAATGCTTTATTATTTTTAAATTGCATAAATTATTTATTATTTTTAAAAAGAAAATTTAATAAATCAGAAAAAAAAGAAAATATTTTATAAAAAGAAGGTTTTAACCAAAAATACTTAGTCCATTTTCTAAATACAAAATCTAGAAAATTAAAAAAAATATTTTTCTTTTTTCTACCTCATATAAAAATTATTTTTATACTTCTAAAAAAACTAAACAAAAAACTTATTAAAAATGCTAATAAATCAAAAAAACTATTATTTATTTTTCTTTTTTGTCCCATTTTAAATTATAAAATACAAAAATATAATGCTTTATATAAAATATTATAAACTATTTGCAAAAATATCAAATATTATTAATGTTTTTAAAATTTTATTAAAATAAATTAAGTAATACATGAGAAAAAAAAATAAAAATAAAATAAAAAATGAAATAAAATGCTTATTAAACAATATAAAATTTAAAAGTATAAATTTAACACTATCAAAACAAATAATTATTATATGAATAATAATAACGTTAATAAGTTTATTTTTTCCTTGGGTAATTGATACAAATAAAAATATCCTATGGAATTCTTTTGCATCATTAAGCTGAAATATAGGATATATTCTGCTTTTGATACTATTTTTTTCATTATTTATTATTTTTTCTACAAATTATAAAGACAAATTAAAGCTATATTCAAATATATCAGTTAAAAATCATTTTTTTATTATTACTTCAGCATTTATAATCATAAGTTTTAATATAGTTGCTGTAAGCTTTATCAATTGATTAAATACTTTTTTTGAAAGTTTGACTTATTGAAACTGAGTAATACTTTCTATGACTTGATGATTTATAATGTTAATATGATGATTTCTATTAAGAAAAGAATATTATTCAGATAGTTCTGAAATAATTTTAAACAAATTAAATCAAAACAGAGAACAAATCAAAAAAGAAGATAATATGAAACTTCCTTTTTAACAAAAAAAACAAAAGAGTTTGACTTTTATTATAAAACAATTATATATTATATATGGAAAATATCTATTAAAATAAATTGTGATGACTACTCAAACACTAAATAATAAAAACATTACTAGATCTTTCAGTGATATACTAAATTCCCTTTCTGAAAAAGAAAAAAGTGTTATAGAAAAAAGAGTTGGTCTTTTTTCTAAAAAAGAAACACTACAAAATATTGGTAATTCTTTTACTCCATCTATAACTAGAGAAAGAGTTAGACAAATAGAAGAATCATGAATTAAAAAAATTTGAAGAATAGTTAAAGCAACTTTACTAAAAGATATACAAACTACTTCTAAAAAATATTTAGAATTACATTGAGGAATTATTTCAAAAGATAAATTAATCAGTATTTTAATAAAAGATTTAAGTCTTGAACCAAATGTAAATGCTTGAATATTAGAAGTAATTATACAATCAGATTTTGATATTAAAAAATCTAAACAAAAATTAAATTGTAAAATTTATTTTTCACTTCCTAATGTAAGCAAACAAACTATTGAAGCTGTTCATAAAGAAGCATTAAAAATATTAAAAAAGAAAAAAGATGTAATGGAAAAAACATCTTTATATGAAATGATAGCAGATAATATCGACTCAAAAGAAAAACTTTCTCTTTCATTTATAGATTCAATTTTAGATTTATTTGATGATATAGTTTTTTGAGAAGAAAACTTAGTATGATTGACTAAATGGAAAATACTAAATCCAAAAACTCTAAAAGACAAAGCTATTTATATAATGAAAAAAGCAAAAGTTCCAATGCATTTTGTTGATATTTCAAACAAAATCACTGATATGCTTTGAGAAAATGTAAAAGTAAATACTATTCATAATGAATTAATTAGAAATGAAGAATTTGTATTAATAGGTAGATGAATATATGCACTAAAAGAATGGTGATTTGTTCCTGGAACAGTTTTAGATGTAATTATAAATATTTTAGAAAAAAACTGAGAACCAATGAGTACAGAAGATATAACAAAAGAAGTTTTAAAAACAAGAAATGTTAAACAAACTACTATCTATATGAACTTACAAAATAAAGATAAAATTGAAAGAGTTTGAAGAAATTATTATCAAGTTAAAAAATAAAGTTGCTTTTAAAAGTAACTTTTTTTATTTATTTCTTTACAAAAAATCAATATTTTTTAATATTAAAATATTATAAATTAATATTTAAAAAAGTGAAAATTTTCGTATTTGATACAGAAACAACCTGATTTATAAATAAAAAAGAAACAAATTTAGATAAACAACCACATATAATACAATTTGCATGAATTCTTTGAGAACTAAAAGATTGAGAATTTACAGAAATAAAAAGAATAAATATAATCATAAATCCAGGAATACCAATTCCCTATGAATCATCAAAAATACATCATATTTATGATATTGATGTAAAAAATGCTCCAAAAATTGAAGAAATTATAGATGAAATATTAACATATATTAATGAACCTGATGTTATAGTATGACATAATATAGAATATGATGAAGATATGATAAAACTTGAACTTAAAAGACTAGAACAAGAATATAAATATAAACCCAAACAAGTTATTTGTACTATGAATGAAACTATAAATTTCTGTAAACTGCCTAAAAAATTAGCAAGTTCATCATGATATAAAAGACCAAAATTATGAGAATTACATAAAAAACTTTTTTGAGAATATTTTATTTGAGCACATGATGCTATGATAGATGTAGAAGCAACTCTTAGATCATTTATAGAACTTACAAAAAAAGAAATAATAACTATAAAAGAAAATAAAGAAGAAGTAATGAACTTATTTTAATAAATAAATATAAACATGTCTAACTATTGAGATTTAATAAATATAGAAGAATTTGAAAAAAGAGAAACTTTTTCAGAAGATAGATGAGAAATATCATTTTACTGTAAAGATTGTAAAAAATTGGTAGAAGCAAAAAGACCTGATGAAAAATGATATACATTTATGTGTCCAAAGTGTAAATGAACAAAAGTTGTTATTTGAACAGAACAATGATTAAAATCAAATTATAAAATTAAATAAATATAAAAAGTATATAAAAAGTTTTGACATTATATATATCTTTTATATACTCTACATATACAAATTAAAAAATGTATAATAACTTTATAAATAACCTATTATTATGAACAAACAAGATGCACTAAACAACGCATTAGCAATGATAGAAAAACAATTCGGTAAATGATCTATAATGAAATTATGAGATGATAATGCTAGACAAAAAATAGAAACATTCTCTTCGTGATCTTTATGACTTGATATGGCATTATGATGATGATATGCAAAATGAAGAATAGTTGAAATATATTGACCTGAAAGTTCTGGTAAAACTACACTTACACTTCATTCTATAGCTGAATGTCAAAAAGCAGGATGAGTTGCAGCTTTTATAGATGCAGAACATGCTCTTGATCCAGAATATGCAAAAAAAATAGGTGTAGATATAGATAATCTACTTATTTCTCAACCTGATTATGGTGAACAAGCATTAGAAATAGTTGATGCTTTAGTTAGATCATGAGCTGTTGATTTAATTATAGTTGACTCTGTTGCTGCACTTACTCCAAAAACAGAAATAGAGTGAGATATGTGAGATTCTCATATGGGTCTTCAAGCTAGACTTATGAGTCAAGCTCTTAGAAAAATTACATGAGCAATAAATAGAACAAATACTACTGTGATTTTTATCAATCAAATTAGAATGAAAATCTGAGTAATGTTCTGAAGTCCTGAAACAACTACTTGAGGTAATGCTCTTAAATTTTATGCATCACAAAGATTAGATATTAGAAGAAAAGCTAAAATAGAACAATGAGTAGCTATGGACAAAGAAGTTATGTGAAATCTAACTAAAGTTAAAGTTATAAAAAATAAAATAGCTCCTCCCTTCAAAGAAGCTGAATTTGATGTAATGTATAATCAAGGTATATCTAAAGTATGAGAAATTTTAGATATCTGAGCACAAATAGGTGTAATTAAAAAAGCATGAGCATTTTATTCTTATGGTGAAACAAAATTAGGACAAGGTAGAGAAAAATGCAAAACATTCTTAACTGAAAATCCTGAAATAGCTAATGAAATAGAAGAAGTAATTAAAAATAGTTTATAAAAAAAGAGTCAATAAAATTGGCTCTTTTTCTTGCCTTTTCCCTATTTTTGCATATATTTCATAACATAACTTAAAAAAAATAACTGTAATATAAAAATGAAAATTTCATACAAAGTATTAAAAAAATATATTCCAAATATAAAACTAGTAGAAGAAGTTACACAAGACTTAATAATGCATACAGCTGAAGTAGAAGATATTATTTATGAATGAGAAGCATTTAATAATATTGTTTATTGAAAAATTCAATCTATAGAAAATCATCCTGATGCTGATAGTCTAAAAGTATGTAAAGTTAATGTATGAGAAGAAGAAAATCTACAAATAGTCTGTGGTTGATCAAATCTTGAACTAAATCAAGCAGTAGCAGTAGCTAAACTTTGAGCTGTTGTTTCATGGCATGGAACAGAAACAATTACAATGAAAAAAACATCTATTAGATGAGTAGAATCATTTGGTATGATTTGTGCTAGTGAAGAAATTTGACTAAAAGATGAATATCCTACAAATGACCCAAAAGCTATACTTGATTTTTGAAAATTAGAAGCTAAACCATGAACTCCTCTAGCAGAATTATTAAAAAAAGATGATGCTATTTTAGAAATAGATAATAAGGCTATAAATCATAGACCAGATTTATTTTCACATATTTGAATAATAAGAGAAATCTATACTATAAATAATCAAAAATTTGATTTTGATTTTCAAAATAAAGACTTTTCAAATTTAGAAGATTTATGAATTAAAAATGAGATTCCTGAAGTAGTTAAAAGATATATATGACTTAAAATTGAAAATGTTAAAAATATTGAAACTCCAGATTACATTAAACAAGTACTAAAATCAGCAAATATAAATTCCAAATGATTATTAATAGATATATCAAACTATTCTCTTTATCTATACTGACAACCTACTCATTGTTTTGATGCAGATAATATTTCATGAAATATAATAATTAGATATGCTAAAAAAGATGAAAATTTTATTGCACTAAATGATGTAGAATATAAATTATCTGAAAATGATATAGTAATAGCTGATTCAGAAAAAATATTAGCTTTAGCTTGAATAATAGGTGGAAAGCAATCAAGTGTGACAGAAAAAACAACAAATATTATTGTTGAATGAGCTCATTTTGATCAAGCAACTCTAAGAAAAACAGCTAAAAAATTATGAATTAGAACAGATTCTTTAAATGTATTTGAAAAAGATATTCTTCCAGAAATGTCTATTAGATGAGTAAGTTTAATTGCTTCTGAATTAGAAAAAAATCTAAACTGAATAAAAATTTCTAAATATTCTGATATATATAAAGATAAACAAAATCAAATAGAAATAGATTTTGATTTAGATTTTATAAATAATCTAATTTGAAAAAAATATGAAAAAGATTATGTATTAAATATACTAAATAATCTTTGAATAGATGAAAAAAATTGAAAATTATATATTCCTTTTTGGAGAAAAGATTTAAACTTCAAAGCTGATATAGCAGAAGAAATTGCAAGAATAGATTGATATAATAATATAGATGTAACAGTTCCAAGAATAAATTTATGAGCAGTTATACAATCAAATACATATAAAATAAAAAATGATTCAAGAAACTTTTTTACTGATAAATGATGGTTTGATTTATACACATACTCATTTGTAAATAAAGAATTAATGAATAAAACTTTATGAGATACTAATGATTTAGTTCCAATGAAAAATGCTTTAACAGAAGAACTTACACATCTTAGATGAAGTTTAATTCCAAATTTATTATTATCACTTGAAAAAAATATTAAAGATTTTGATTTAATGAAATTATTTGAAATAGAAAAAGTATTTAAAAGAGATTGAAATAATATAAATGAATACTACTCACTATCTTGAGTACAAACATCAGATAAAGATATTGTTTATTATGATATTCAAAATACAATTTCATCATTTTTTAAAACTGTATGAATTTTAAATTATATGTATGATACATGTAAAACAATTCCTAGTTTTGCTCATCCATGAAGAACAGCATCAATTATAGTTAGATGAAAAGAAGTATGAACTATATGAGAAATTCATCCTAAAGTTTCTGAAAATTTTGAAGTTAATAAAAAAATCTGATATTTTGAAATTAATATAGAAAAAATAAAAGATGCTCTATACTCTATTACAAAAGCAAAAGAAATATCAAATTTTCAAGAAAATAATTTTGATTTAAATTTTGTAGCCGATAAAAAAATAAAATCAAAAGATCTAAAAACAACAATAGCAAAAACAGATACAAAATTAATTACAAAAGTTGAATTAGTAGATATATATGAAAATGAGGAAAAACTTCCTTGAAAAAGAAGTCATACATTTAAAATTTTTATTCAATCAATGGATTGAACACTAGATGATAAAGTAAAAAATGAACTTATAAATAATATTGTAAAAAAAGTAGAAAAAAAATGATGAGAACTTAGATAGTTTTCATTATTTTTTTATAAAAAAAT
>CAZCCA010000024.1:0-3782 GCA_964497215.1 uncultured Candidatus Peribacteria bacterium
ATTTTTTATATTTTACTTTTTAACATTTTTACATAAAATAAGCCAAATTATTAACAAATTGTGAAAAAATTATGAATTTAGAAAAAATAAGAAATTTTTGTATTATTGCTCATATTGATCATGGAAAATCTACTCTTGCTGATAGATTACTTGAAATAACTTGAACAATAGATAAAAGAGATATGAAGCATGGACAAATGCTTGATACTATGGAACTTGAACAGGAAAGAGGTATTACAATTAAACTTCAACCAGTTAGAATGAATTGGAAAGGATATGAATTAAATATTATAGACACTCCTGGACATGTAGATTTTCAATATGAAGTTTCAAGAAGTTTAGCTTCTGTAGAATGAGCTCTTTTAATTGTTGATGCTACTCAATGAATTGAAGCTCAAACTCTTTCAAATGTTTATATGGCTATTGAAAATGATTTAGATATAATTCCAGTTATTAATAAAATTGATCTTCCAGCTGCAGATGTAGAAAAGGTATCAGAAGAAATTGTAAATTTACTTGGTTGTGAAACTGATGAAATTATATGAGTATCAGCTAAAACTTGAGAAAATGTTGAAGCAGTTTTAGAAGCTGTAATTGATAGAATAAGTTCTCCAAAGATTTATAGTAATAAAAATCCGGAAAATGATGAATTAAAGGCATTAGTTTTTGATTCTCAATATGATCCTTATAGATGAGTAGTTTCTTATGTAAAAGTATTTCAAGGTGAAATAAAAAAATGAGATACATGTCATTTTTTAAATACAGGTAAAAAAATTATTGCACTAGATGTATGATATTTTTCACCTACTTATATAAGTGATGATAAAATATCATTAGGTTCTGTTTGATATGTTGTTACTGGTTTAAAAACTATAAGAGATGCAAAAGTAGGTGATACTATGTGGAAACCAGAAAAGATTGAATGACCAAAAACTAAGCCAGAAGATGCAAAAGCTATAGAGTGATTTTGAGAAGTTACACCTTTTATATATGCTGGTATTTTTGCAATGGATTCAAGTGAATACCCACTTCTTAAAGATGCTATGGAAAAACTTGTATTAAATGATTCTGCTTTATATGTTGAACAAGAAGTTTCTCCAGCTCTATGACATGGATATAGATGTGGTTTTTTATGACTTTTACATTTAGATATAGTAAAAGAAAGGTTGATGAGAGAGTTTGGAATGGATGTTATAATGACAGCTCCTCAAGTTACTTATAGAGTAGTTTTATTATGAGATAAAAGATCTGAATATTCTAGATATTCAGCAGAATTAATAGATAATGAAAAATGACAAAAATGTACTAGAATATTAGTTTCAAATCCAGAAGATTTACCTAAAAGAGAAAAATATTTATATATAGAAGAACCAATAGCAAAAGTAGAAATTATTACACCACAAGAATATGTTTGAAATTTAATGCAATTATCACAAGATAGAAGGTGAATTTTTAAAAATCAAGCTTATATTGATAGTGATAGAGTAATGTTGACTTATGAATTACCTATGAATGAATTGATTTGAGATTTTTATGATGAAATAAAATCGTTATCTTCAGGTTATGCATCTTTAAATTATGAATTAATTAGATATAGTGAAGATGATTTAGTTAAATTAGAGGTT
Organism: uncultured Candidatus Peribacteria bacterium; assembly: GCA_964497215.1. Taxonomy (GTDB): domain Bacteria; phylum Patescibacteriota; class Gracilibacteria; order BD1-5; family UBA6164; genus UBA6164. The sequence goes on from CAZCCA010000024.1 coordinate 1,626, forward strand.
TTAATAGCTGATGAAAAAGTTGATGCACTTGCTTTTATATGTCATAGAAGTCAAGCAAGAACTTTATGATGAAAAATATGTAAAAATTTAAAAGAAACAATTCCAAAAGCACTTTTTACAATAAAAATTCAAGCAGTTGTTGGTTGAGATGTAGTATGAAGAGAAAATATTTCAGCACTTAGAAAGGATGTTACTGCAAAGTTATATGGTTGAGATATTTCTAGAAAAAAGAAATTATTACAAAAACAAGCAAAATGAAAGAAAAAAATGAAACAATTTGGTAAAGTAGCTTTACCAAGTGAAGCTTTTGTTAATTTATTAAAAAAATAAGATGAAATTTTAATTTCATCTTATTTTTTTATATATTAATATTTATACTTATTTCTATATCTTTTCAATCTGGATTTAATGGATTTTTCATTTTAAAAATATTTAATCCAGGTTTTATATATATAGGTGAATTTTCTATTACTAAAGGTTTTCTAAGTATTTCATTTACTTTTTCTACAGCAGATTTTGGTGTAGTATTTGCTTTGATTAAATAATCATCAGCTCACATTGTAATTGCTTTATTTATTTTATCTTTATCTGATATATTTGTAAAAATAATTATTTTACAATCAGATGATGTTTGTCTCTTAATTGTATCTAGTGTTTCAAATCAATTCATTGAAGGCATCATTAAATCAAGAAGAATTATATCTGGATTAAATCATTCTTCAATTTTACTTAGTCAATCAAGTCAATCATATGCTGATTTTACTTCAAATCATTCTTTTTCAAATTTTAATCTATACATTTCATTTAAGACTTTATCATCTTCAATTATTAATAATTTTTTAGTCATAATATTTATTTACTTAATTATTTATATTATTTTATCATTATTATTTAGTTAATACAAAAATAATTAATTGACTAGTTTTTAATTTAGTTTTAAATTAATTTTAGATCAAAATAGAAATTACTTCATTTTCATAATTCAGATTTTACATTTATTTTTGAACCAAATTTTTCTATAAAGTTTTCACAAATTGTTAATCATAATCATAATCATGAAGTATTTTCTCTTTGCATACTTGATTCTATTTGTGAAAACTTACTAAATAAAATTCATATTTTTTCTTTTGGAATTCATATTCAGTTATCTATTACTTCAAATCTAATATTATCTTTTATTTTTGATATTTTTAATGTTATTTCTCATCATGTTTTTGTAAATTTTATAGAATTTGATATCAAATTAATAAATACTTGTTTCAATTTATTTTTATCTACTTTTATTTTAAAATCTCTTAAATTTTGATCAAAATCTATATAAAATTTTTGTCATTTATTTTTTGTTTCTATTATCATTTCATCATATACTGAATTTATAATATCTGTTATTTTATAGTATCAAATGTTATAATCTATTTTTCATGATTCAATTTTTCAAATTGAGAGTACATCATTCACTAATTCTATTAATCTTATTGAGCTTTTATAACTATGTTCTAATGCATTTTTTACATTTTTATTTATTTTTCACATATCTCAATCAAGTACCATTGAAAGATATCATCTAATTGATGTTAATGGTGTTCTTAGCTCATGTCATACTATAGATATAAATTCATCTTTGGTTTTATTTAATTTTATTAATTTTTTTTCTGCTTGTTTAAGAGAATTTAATTCTCTTAAATCACTTATCATTAAAACAATTCATCAATTTTCAGTTTTTGTTCAGCTACATAACACAGGTATTATATCATCATTTTTTGCTTTTATATTTGCTTCATATTTAATTTTGTCAGTATTTGATTTTTGACTTATTTTTTTTATTATATTTATACTATCATCACTCCAAAATTTACAATAACTTTCTCATATTATTTCTTCAAGTTTATATCAAGTTATTTCACAGAAAATATTATTAGTAAAAATAGTGTTATTATTACTATCTCATATCCATAAACTTTCATTCATATGTTCTACTATTTTTTTATATATTTCTAGATTTCAAAGTTCTATATTTGTATTTTTAGACATAATTTTAATATTTTTTATAAGTATACTTTTATTTTAATATATATTGCTTTAAAATACTAAAAAAAGTTGTAATTTTCTTTTGACAATTGGCACATTATTTATATAATCCTTCTGCTTTTATTTAAA
>CAZCCA010000024.1:3882-6171 GCA_964497215.1 uncultured Candidatus Peribacteria bacterium
TTTTATTTAAAGGTAAATATATGGTGCCCGTAGTTCAGTTGGTTAGAATGCCAGGTTGTGACTCTGGAGGTCGAGGGTTCGAACCCCTTCGGGCACCCCATTTTTAAAATAATTAAAAGTTTTTAAGTAGAAAGTCTTAGTCCTAATCTAACTTTTTACTCGAGAGATTTTTAATTTTACTCTACTATAAAAACCTTGTAAAAATGAGTAAATATATTAGTCTTAATTAACTATCAATTTTGATGGTTGTATTTTATTTTTTAATTTTATGTCATTATGACAAATAAAGATTTAGCTCTGTTTGAAGAGTTATTCAATGAATCACCTGAAATTAAATATCCTAAACAAGGAGAAGTTATTTCTGGTACTATTATCAAAATAGAAAAGAAAAATATTTTAGTAAATGTAAATAATCAATTTACAGGTTTAGTTGTATCTAAAGAAGTAGGTAATACTATTGATTTATCTGATTTAAAACCAGGTCAAAATATTGATGTAATGGTTTTAGGTGATTCGATAGAAAGAGGTTTATTAATTCTTTCATTAAAAAGAGCTAATCAAATTAAAAATCTTACTAATCTTACTAAATATAACGAATCTTCTGAAATTATTACTGTTAAACCTACTGAAGCAAATAAATGAGGTTTACTTGTTGATATTGATGGTTTAAAAGGTTTTATTCCTGTTTCTCAATTAACTCCATTACATTACCCTAGAGTAGAAGGAGCTGATCCTGAAAAAATTCTAGAACATTTAAATGGATTAGTTGGTGAACCATTTAAAGTTAGAGTTATAAATGTTGATGAAAATGGTAAAAAAATTATTTTCTCTGAAAAAGCTGCTATTGAAGAAGACAGAAGTAAAGCATTAAAAACTTTAAAAGAAGGTGATATTGTTGAATGAACTGTATCTGGTATATTATCTTATGGTTTATTTGTAACTTTTGCTGGATTAGAAGGTTTAGTTCATGTATCTGAAATTGATTGGGGACATGTTACTGATCCTTCAAAATTTGCTAAAGTATGAATGACTGTTAAAGTTAAAGTTATAGGACTTGATAGTGAAAAAATTTCATTATCAATTAAAAGACTTAAAGAAAATCCTTGGGATGTTCTTGCAAAAAAATATAAACTTAATGATTCAATTACTGCTCCAATTTCAAGAATTTCTAAATTTGGTGCATTCATGGATCTTGAAGGTTGAATTCAAGGTTTAATCCATTTATCTGAAATTTCTCATTGAGTAGTTAAAGATATTAGAGATTATATAAAAGTTGGTGAAGAAGTTACTGCAAAAATTATTAACTTTGAACCAAATAAAAAAAGAATTGGTTTATCTTTAAAGGCTTTGCAAAAAGCACCTAAAGAAGCTCAAAAAACTGAATCAAAAAAAGAAACTTCAGAAGAAGAAAAAATAGATGCTGAAGTATCAAAAGATAAAAAAGAAACTAAATAATTAATGGTAGTTTAGGGAAGTATTTATTACACTGAACTACTTACTTAAAGACTACTTTGTAGTTTTGCTTATTAAAATAATTAAATAAAAATGGACAAAAAATTATTAAATTCAATGTTTGAAAATTTATTACATATAGGTAATAAAAAAAATTACTGGAATCCAAATATGAAAAATTATATTTATGGATCTGTTAATGGTATTCATGTAATTAATTTAGTTGAAACTGCTAAAAAATTAGATGAAGTAAAAGCTCAATTAAAAGAATTACATGCTCAAGGTAAAAAAATTCTTTTTGTTGCAACTAAATTACAATCAAGAGATGCTTTTATAGATTTAGCTAAAGAAACTGGACATTATTATGTTGCTGAAAAATGGGTTCCAGGTCTTTTAACAAATTTTAAAACTATCAAACTTAGAATTGCTACTTATTTAAAACTTTTAAAAGATTCTGAATCAGGAGCTTTTGATATTTTAACAAAAAAAGAAGCTGCTGCAAAAATGCTTGAATTAGAAAAATTAGATAAAGCATTTAAATGATTAAAAGAAATGAAAAGAGTTCCTGATGTATTATTTGTAGTTGATGGTGTATATGAAGCACAAGCTGTTAGAGAAGCAAATTCTTTAGGTTTAATTTCATTTGCTATTATGAATACAAATGGTGATGATACTTCAGTTACTAATATAATTCCTGCTAATACAAATTCTGTTAAATCTACTGAATTTATAGCAAATGTAATCAAAAAAGAATTAGTTTGAACTAAAGTTAAATCAAATTGAGCAAAAGTTAAAAAAATTACTGCTAAAAAAGTAAGTGGTGAAACTAAAAAAACT
>CAZCCA010000024.1:6271-7897 GCA_964497215.1 uncultured Candidatus Peribacteria bacterium
TTTTTACAAAAAAGAATTAATATTTAATATATAAGTATTAATTCTATAACTTTTTTAAAAATATGTCTGAAAATAATAAAGAAAATTTTAAAAATGCTATATGTTATATCCCATTAGTTGCCTTTTTCCTGTATTTTACAGAAAAAAAGACTACTGAAGAGTTTAAAAAACATATTAAATATTGAATGATGTTATTTATTATATATGTTATTACTACAACAGTTTTAAGTGTGTTATGGATGTGATGGTTAAACTGATTAGTTGTATTAGCTTATATAGGAATATCTATATTTTTATGATTTAAAGCATATAATTGAGAAAAAGTTGATGTAAAAATTTTAAATGATATTTCAGATAAATTTAAAGAAACTACTGGAAAAAAGAAATAATAAAAAATTATAATATTTATTTTTTAAAAAATATAAAATGGTAATTACAGCTACACAAGTTAAAGAACTTAGAGAAAGAACAGGTATTGGTATGATGGAATGTAAAAAAGCATTAACTGAAACTGATGGAGATATGGATAAAGCTATTGAAGAGCTTAGAAAAAAAGGTTTAGCTAAAGCTGCTAAAAAAGCAGATAGAGAAGCTTTAGAATGAGGAATAAAAATTGAAGTTGAAGGTAATAAAGCTTATGTTGTTAGTATAGCTTGTGAAACTGATTTTTTAGCTAACTCTGATAAATTTAAATGAATGCTTTCAGATTTAGTTAAATTTTTAAAAGAAAATTGAGATGATAAAGAAGCTACTCAAGAATATATAAATAAAAATTATGCTCTAGAAATGGGGGAAAATCTTCAAATTAAGGAGTTTAAAGTTATTGAAGCTCCAGTTTTAGCTTCTTATGTTCATTCAAATGGTAAATTAGCTGCTTTACTAGAAGCAAAAGAATGAACTAATGAAGAAGTATTAAAACAAGTTGCTATGCATGTTACAGCTGCAAATCCAGAATATTTATCTCCAGCTGATATTTCAGATGAAATTGTTGAAAAAGAAAAAGCTTTACAACTTGATATAATGAAAGCTGATCCAAAAATGTGAGAAAAACCTGAACAAGTATTAGTTAAAATCATTGAAGGTAAAATGGGTAAATTTAAATCTGAGATTTCTTTATTAGAACAAAATTTTGTTATTGATCCTAGTAAAAAAGTTAAAGATGTTATAGGTAATGATACTATTATAGCATTTCATAGATTATCTATATAATATTATTTATTTATTAATAAAAGATTATGTTAGATTTACAAAGGCTTCAAAAAGAAATTTTTCAAAATAAGATTGATAAATGATTTAATATTACTGATATTAATATGGAATTTAATCTTATTCATGGTGAATTAGCTGAAGCTTTTGAATCTTATCATAAAAAATTGTGAAATACATGAGAAGAATTAGCTGATGTAACTATTTTTATACTTTGATTATCTGAAATGTTGTGAATCAACTTGGAAGATGAAATATTAAGGAAGGTTGCTATAAATAAAGCTAGAAAATATAAAAAAACATGAGAATGACATACTAAGGTATAATCATCTCATAAAGTCTCATATTTCAACGGTTAGAATTCAGGACTCCAAATCCTGCGATCTAGGTTCGATTCCTAGTGAGACTGCCATTTAAGAT
>CAZCCA010000025.1:0-7838 GCA_964497215.1 uncultured Candidatus Peribacteria bacterium
TCATATTACTTAAAATTTTATCATATTATTTATTATACTATAAATTTTTAAATAAGTTTTTTTTGAAAAAATTTTATTTTTTATTGATTTTTGTTTATTTATTCCTATAATCTTGCTAATTGCACTAACTTTGATTGCGTTATTCTGAAAAGTTAGGGCATTTTTAAGGTTGTTTTAATGAGGTAATTTGATTGTGTTCTTCCTCCTCATACAGTTTCTATTATTATCTTTTCTTCATGGTAGGATTAGAATTTTAGAATATATTATTTTATTTTTAATTAATATAATTGTATGGCAAAAAAAGCTTCAGATAAATGTAATGAAGTTGGTAGTCTATATGAGATTAAGGGTCGTCATTTTTTTACAGATGATAGATCAGTAGTTTGAATTCCTGAATTATTAGAAGTTCAACTTAACTCATATAATGATTTTTTAACAAATTGAATCGATAAAGTATTTAAAGATTCATTTCCTATTTCTGATCATTCTTTAGAAAAAGTAGATATTTATTATAAAGGATTTACTTTAGAAGAACCTAAGTATGATCCAGAAACTTGTATTAGAAAAAATTTAAATTATGAGGCTCCTTTAAAAGTGAGACTTGAAATGTTAAATAAAGAAACTGGTGAAATAAAAGAACAAGATGTTTATATGGGGGGAATACCTCTTATGACGAAAATGGCAACTTTTATTATTAACTGAATTGAAAGAGTAATTGTAAATCAAATTGTTAGATCTACAGGTATATTCTTTACATTAGGTGAAACAGGTCCATCATTAAAAATTATTCCAGGGAGAGGGTCTTGGTTTGAAATTGATATAGAAAAGAAATGAATTATCAATGTAAAAATTAATAAAAAAAGAAAACTTCCTATTTCAATTGTACTTAGAGCATTTGGTATGGAATCTAATGCCGAAATTTTAGATACATTTTCTGAATTATGAGAAGATGTTATTGCTAATAATATTGCTCCTACATTAGAAAAAGATAAAACAACAACTAAGTTAGAAGCACAACATGCTTTATACAAATTAATTAGACCAGGTGATTTAGCTACTGATGAAAGAGTAGAAGAATTATTTAATGTTACATTTTTTGATGATAAAAGATTTGATTTAGGTGAAATTGCTAGATTAAAAATGCAATCTAAACTATGAATTAAAACTAAATATGAAGATGAGGGTGGTAAATTTTTATCTTTAGATGATATTATTATTGCACTTAAATATTATTTAAATTTATATTATGGTGTAGAATGATATACTGCTGATGATATTGATCATTTAGAAAATAGAAGAGTTAGATCTGTTTGAGAATTAGTAATGGATAAAATCAAAGTTGGTATTGCTAGAATGGAAAGAATTGCAAAAGATAGAATGACAATTGTAGAATTAGATGATGCAACTCCTGGTACATTTATAAATAGTAGACCAATTATTGCTATAATGAAAGAATTTTTCTGAAGTTCTCAATTATCACAATTTATGGATCAATCAAATCCACTTTCTGAGTTAGGACATAAGAGAAGAGTTTCTGCATTATGACCTGGTTGACTTACTAGAGAAAGAGCTTCATTTGAAGTGAGAGATGTTCATCCAACTCAATATGGTAGAATATGTCCAATTGCTACTCCAGAAGGACCAAATATTTGACTTGTTTTACACTTTGCTACATACACAAAAGTTGATAAACATGGATTTTTATTGACTCCATTTAGAACTGTTGAACATTATGTAAAAAATGATTGAAAATCTGCTATTAATAGAATTGCTCTTTGAGATATAGTTTGAGATAATTGAAATGTTATTGTTGAAGATAAAAAAATGATAACTAAAGAAGATGCTAAAGCTATTAAAAAAGCAATTAAAGCTGATAAAATTGAAGTTAGATGATTTTTAACACCAAAATTTGATTATTTTGATGCACATCAAGAAAGAGTATTAAATATTGCTGAAGCTGGGACAAAAGTTGATGAATTTGGTAATTTTACTGAAACAAGACTTTCTTCTAGAGCAGGTAATGTTCCTACTATTTCTTATGTTAGAGAAATTACTCATATTGATGTTACACCAAAACAAACAATGTCAATTGAGACTTCTTTACTTCCATTTTTAGAACATGATGATGCAACAAGAGCAGAAATGGGTTCAAACATGATGAGACAAGCAGTTCCTCTTGTTAGACCTGAGGCTCCAATTGTTGGTACTGGTATGGAAAGAATAGTATGAGAATGATCTGGTTATGTAATTGTAGCTGAAGATGATGGTGAGGTTATTTGAGTTGATGCAAAACATATTACTGTTTTATATAAATCTGGTGAAAAGAAGATTTATGAATTAACTACTTTTAAAAGATCAAATCATGATATGATAGTTCATCAAACTCCACTAGTTAGTCATGGACAAAAAATTAAAAAATGAGATACTTTATGTGATGGTCATTCATGTGAAAAATGAGAATTAGCATTATGAAGAAATCTTACTGTAGCATATATGCCATGGAAAGGTTATAATTTTGAGGATGCAATTATTATTTCAAGTAAAGTTATTGAAGATGATTATTTTACATCAATTCATATTAAAGAATATACTACTGATGTAAGAGAAACTAAACTAGGGCCTGAACAAATTACTGATGATATTCCAAATGTTTCAAGTGCTAAATTAAAAGATTTAGATGCAAATTGAATTGTTAGAATTGGTTCTTATGTTGAAGGTTGATCAATACTTTGTTGAAAAATTACTCCAAAAGGTGAACAAGAACTTTCTCCAGAAGAAAGATTACTTAGAGCTATTTTTGGTGATAAATCAAAAGATGTAAAAGATTCTTCTTTGAGACTTCCATCTGGTCAAGGTTGAAAAGTATTATCTGTAGAAATTCTTAAAAGAGAAAATTGAGATAATCTTCCAACTTGAGTATTTATGCAAGTTAAAGTCTTTGTAGCTGCTACAAGAAAACTTGAACTTTGAGATAAAATGGCAGGTAGACATGGTAATAAATGAATTGTTTCAAGAATTGTTCCTGTTGAAGATATGCCATTTATGGAAGATGGTACTCCTGTTGATATTATATTAAATCCATTGTGAGTTGTATCAAGAATGAATATTGGTCAAGTTTTAGAAGCTCATGTTTGAATGGCTGCTAAAAAGCTTTGAATAAAAGTTGCAACTCCTATACTTAATGGTATTTCAGTTGATCAAGTTAATGAATTAATGAAAAAAGCTTGAATGGATTCTGATGGTAAAGTTCAATTAATGGATGGTAATACATGAGAACCATTTAAAGAAAGAACTATGGTTTGAATTAAGTTTATGCTTAAACTTCATCATTTAGTAGAAGAAAAAATTCATGCAAGATCTGTTTGACCATATTCTATGGTTACACAACAACCACTTTGAGGTAAAGCTCAAAATTGAGGTCAAAGATTTTGAGAAATGGAGGTTTGGGCTCTTGAAGCATATGCTGCAAGTAACATTTTACAAGAGATGATTACAATTAAATCTGATGATGTTGCAGGTAGAACACAAGCTTATGAGGCTATTGTTAAAAATGCTCCAATTAAAAAACCAAATATTCCAGAATCTTTTAATGTATTATTAAAAGAATTACAATCTATTTGATTGGATTTAGACTTATTAGATAAAGAAGAATTAGTAGAAAAAGAAGAAGAAGCAATGCAAAGATATGAAAAAATTATTGAAATAGAGAATAAAGTTAATGAAGAAAAAAAAGATAAAAAAGAAGAAGAATAATTTCTTCTTCTCCTCTTAAAAAATTTAAAACTTAATTAAAAACTAATGACATTTGATCCTCAATTAAATGACTTTCTAAATGACAAAGTTACTGACTTTGCTGAAATTTGAAAAGATATTGGAAAAAAAGATATAACTAAATGAAAAACTTTAGATAATCTTGCATGAATATCTCTTTGAATTTCGTCTCCAGAAAAAATAAGATCTTTATCTCATGGTAAAGTGCTTATAAGTGAAACTATAAATTATAGAACTCAAAGACCTGAAAGATGATGACTATTTTGTGAACAAATATTTGGTCCTAGAAAAAACTATGAATGTGCATGTTGAAAATATAAAAGAATAAGATATAAAGGTATAGTTTGTGAAAGATGTGGAGTAGAAGTTACAAAAACATCTGTTAGAAGAGAAAGAATGGCTCATATAGATTTATATGCTCCAGTTGTACATACTTGGTATTTAAAATCAGTTCCAGGTAGAATAGGTTTATTACTTGATCTTCCTGTAAAAAAATTAGAACAAGTTGTTTATTTTGCATCATATATTATTACTGATATTGATGAATATAAATTAGCTGAGGCTAATAAAGAATTAGAGGATAAATATAAAGTTTCAAAAGCAGAATTACAAAAAGAAATTCAAAGAGAAATTAATGATCTTCAAATAAAAAAGGAGGCTTGAGAACTTAAAGAAAAAAAATTCAAAATAGAAGAAGCTATAATCATGAAAAAATTAGATGATTTAGTTTGAGAATATGAAGAATTAAGAGATGGACTTAAAAATCTTGTAGTTTGAGCTATTGTTTGAGAACTTGAATACAGAGTTTTAGAATCAAAATTTCCTCATGTATTTAAATGAGGGACTTGAGCTGAACATATTAAAAAACTTCTTGAAAGAATAGATTTACTAAAATTTATTGAAGAACAAGAAAAAGAATTAAGAGTTGCAACTGCAATCAAACAAAAAAAGATTTTACAAAAAATTAAATTAGCATCAAATTTACTTAAATCTGGTCAAAGACCAGAATGGTTTATACTTGAAGCATTACCAATTATACCACCAGATCTTAGACCAATGATTCAACTTGATGGTTGAAGATTTGCATCATCTGATTTAAATGATCTTTATAGAAGAGTTATTAATAGAAATAACAGACTTAAAAAACTTATTGAATTAGGTGCTCCTGAAGTAATCTTAAAAAATGAAAAAAGAATGCTTCAAGAATCTGTTGATATGTTAATTACAGGTGAAACTAGAACTAATAGATCATGATTTGTTACTGCAAATAAAAAGAAATTAAAATCTCTTACAGAAATATTAAAAGGTAAACAAGGTAGATTTAGACAAAACTTACTTGGTAAAAGGGTAGATTACTCTGCTAGGTCTGTAATTGTTGTTGGTCCATCTTTAAAAATGGATGAATGTGGTATTCCAAAAACTATGGCATTAATTTTGTTTAAACCTTTTGTTATTGCTAAATTAATAGAAGAATGAATTGTTTATAATATTAAACATGCTGAAAAATTTATAGAAAAATGAAATAAAGAAGTTTGGGATGCTTTAGATGAAGTTATTGATGGGAAATATGTTCTTATGAACAGAGCACCTACTCTTCATAGATTATCAATACAAGCTTTTAAACCAGTTTTATGTGAAGGTAAAGCTATACAATTACATCCATTAACTTGTCCTGCTTTTAATGCGGATTTTGATGGGGATCAAATGGCTATACATTTACCTATTACTGATAAAGCACAAGAAGAAGCTAGAGAATTAATGGTTACTTCTAAAAACTTATTAGCACCAGCTTCATGAGAACCAGTTGTTACACCTTCTCAAGATATGATTTTAGGTTCATATTATGTAACAGCTATTGATGAGAGTAAAGATGCTAAATGAGCTTGAAAAATATTTGCTGATTTTAATGATGTAGAGTTAGCATATGATGCTTGAGTTCTATGAATTAAATCACCAATTAAAGTAAGAATAAATTGAAAACTTGAAGATACATGTTATGGTAGATTATTATTTAATGAAATAGTTCCTGAAGGTTTAGGTTTTATTAATGAAACATTAAATAAAAAAGCTCTTTCAAATATATTATCTAGATCTTTTGAAGAATTAGGATCTGAAGTTACTGCTAAATTTGTTAATGATATAATGAATTTTGGTTTTAAATATTCTACTATTTCATGATTATCTATATGTATAGATGATATGGTTATACCTGATAATAAGAAAAAATTATTAGAAGAATGATCTGAAAAAGTTAAATATATTCAAAAGAAATGGTGGTTAGGTTTCTTAACTGAAAAAGAAAAATATAATCAATCTATAAAAGTTTGGGCTGATGTAAAAAAAGAAATTGAATCTGAAATGAAGGAATTATTTGGTCCAAAAAATCATGTATTTAACTTTATTGATTCATGAGCAAGATGAAACTGGTGAAATATTACTCAATTATGTTGAATGAAAGGGTTAGTTGCATCTACTTCTGGTGCTACAATTGAACTTCCAATTAAATCAACTCTTAAAGAATGATTTTCTACATTAGAATATTTTATTGCAACTCATGGTTGAAGAAAAGGTAAATCAGATACTGCATTAAAAACTGCACAATCTGGTTACCTTACCAGAAGACTTGTTGATTCATCTCAAAATATAATTATTAAAGAAGATGATTGTAAAACAGTACATTATAAAACTATAGTTAGAAAAGATAACCTTTGAAGTTTTGATGATAGTTTTGAAGATAGTTTATTTTCACATACTGTTGCAATTGATGTAAAAAATGATAAATGAGATGTTATTGTAGAAGCAGGTACTACTATTGAAACTGATGTGTTAAAAGTATTAAATGAAAATAATATAAATGAAGTAAATATTAGATCTGTATTAACTTGTGAAACTGAAGGTTGAGTTTGTAAAGCTTGTTATGGTTTAGACTTAGGTTTAAATAAAACTGTTGATATTTGATCTCCTGTATGAGTTATTGCTGCACAATCTATTGGTGAACCTGGTACGCAATTAACCATGAGAACTTTTCACTCTGGTTGAGTTGCAAAAGAAGGTTGAGATATGACTCAAGGTTTAACAAGAGTTGAAGAATTACTTGAAGCTAGAGTACCAAAAACTGTTGCTGAAATATCTGATCAAGATTGAATTGTGAGTATTGAATCTAAAGAAAATGAAAAAATTATTAGAATTACTTCTGAAGATTTACAACAAGAGGAATACTATTTTGAAGAATATTTTGATGTAGCTGTTAAAGTTGGTCAAACTATCAAGAAAAAACAAATTTTAGCTAGATCAAACAAAGATAAACAAAAAATTGTTTCTAAATTTGCTTGAAAAGTTAAAAAAATAGAAGATGGTTTAATTGTTATTGTTGATGTTGAACCAAGAGTATTTGAATATACTCTTGATATTGGTACTAATTTATTAGTAAAAGATTGAGATAATGTAACAATAGGTCAAAAACTTACTCCTTGATCAATTGATGTTCATAAATTAAAAGAAGTAGCTTGAGTATTAGCTGCTGAACAATATATTGTAAATGATATTAAATCAATTTATGCATCTCAATGACAAACAGTTAATTCTAAACATATTGAATTAATTGTAAGACAAATGTTCTCAAGAGTAAGAGTTACTTCTAAATGAGATTCTGAATTCTTTCCTGGTGATGTTATAGATATTATTAAATTTAAATCTGCAAATGATAAATTAATTAAAGAGGGTAAAAAATCTGGTATAGCTGAAAGATTATTACTTGGTATAACAAAGATTTCACTTCATACTGAATCATGGTTATCAGCTGCTTCATTCCAAGAAACTGTAAGAGTACTTGTTGAATGATCTGTTTCTGGTAAAATTGATAAATTTGAAGAAATGAAAGAAAATGTTATTATTGGTAGATTAATTCCTGCAGGTAAACAATATAGAAAAATTAATGGACAAGAATTAGATTCTGAACTTGAAGATGATTATTTTGATAGAAATGCTGATGATATAGATGTATGAGAAAAACATTTAAAAGAATTTACAGAAAAAGTAGAACATGAAAGTGATTTTTAAGTAAATTT
>CAZCCA010000026.1:0-5960 GCA_964497215.1 uncultured Candidatus Peribacteria bacterium
TGTGTTTTTATTAGAAAAATCTACTTTTAGTGTTACTTTGTACTCTCATGGTTTTTTATAAGCATGACTTGGATTTGCTTCTGTAGATACATTTCCATCTCAGAAATCCCAAAAATATCATACAATTTGTCATTCTGATCCATCAGAAGAAAAATCAATTTCTTGAAAAGTTGGAGCACTGTACATACTTGCTTTAATTTTTGCTGTTTGAGGTTTTTTATTTAATACTAATTTTTTTGTTTGTAAGTATTCACTTCAATCAGCAGTAATAATTTTTACAGTAACTTTGTATGTTCATGATTCTGTGTATTTATGTCATTGTACAACTGAGTCTCCTTCTTCAATTATTCAATCTCAATAATCCCATATATATTTAACTATATTTTTATCTTTTACTTTACTAGTTGAAGCATCAAATCCTACTATAGTAGGTGCATAATTGCTTTTTTTAATTATTTTAAAATCAATTATAGCATCTTTTTTTATACCTTCTATAAAAATTTGTTCTTTTAGTTTTATTGTTTTATTATCAATTTTTTTATTAGTAAATGTATAATATACACTTATTTTATGACTTCATTCAGTATTTACATCATATTTTCAAATTTTTGATGATTCATCTATATCTCAATCAGAATTATAATCCCAATCAACTTTGTTTAAACTATATAAAGTATTATCTGCTTTTATAAATCTTGCATCTAGTTTTAAACTAGTAGGAGTACGAATTTCATTTATATAATATTCATTTAATTTTGAATCATATTCAATATTTTGAAGTAATTTTCAATCATTAAATATTCCTAATTTTCTAGATAATTTTAGATTTTTATTTACTTTTATTATAGTTGAGATTGTTTTTGTTTCTCATACAGAGTTTTTTAATATAACTTTTACTTTATGTTCTCAATATGATTTAAATTTAAAATTTATAGTACTTGCTTTTTCTGGATTTGTTATATCTCAAGATTTTGTTATTTCTTTATCTCAGATAATCCATTTGTATTGTTCTATATATCAATTTCAAAAATCATTTTTTAAATTAGTTAATTTAATTTCATAGCTTAAATCATCTAAAACTGATCTTGTATATTTTATTTCTCAAGAAAGATTTACTTTTTCTTCTCAAGTTATTACAAATACCTTATCTAACTTATCTGAAGTTTTATCTTTTCTTTTGATATACATTCAAATTAATGTTTCTTCAAAAATAGGTTTTCATACTTTGAATATATCTCAAGTCCAAATAGGTTTATCTAAATTATCTATAAAATACCATTCTATTTTTCATAATTCTTTTATAGAACTTGCATCAAAATCTATTAATTTTCATCAACTATTTAATTTTTTTTCATTGATTTGAACTACATAAGAGATATTAATATCTGGTATTTTAGCCATTTCTTTTTCTATAATTTTCCCTTGTAAATCTACTTCTTCTAGTATTAATGATATTTTATGATTTCATTTTTTATTAAATTTATGTATAGCTATTGGAGTAGTTTTTTCTTCTATTGTTCAATCTCAAAAATCCCAAGTATATTTTTTGATTTTAAATCATTTTTGTTCTTCTTTTTTTGCATAAAAACTTAAATCAAATTTTATTTCAACTGGTCAGATTAAATCTGATGTATCTTCAAGTAATGCTCATTGTTTATCAAATGAATCACTTAAAAGTTTTGAATTATCAAAAAGTTGAATATCTCAGTAAGCCATTTCTTGCCAATTTGGTAGAGATGTAATTTTTCTATCTATTATCATCCATACTGATGCAGTAGAAAAAGTTAAAATAAGTATTATAGTAGATATAATTCATAATCTTATCTTTTTTTGTTTAAACTCTTTTTTTGTAAGTGAAAATTTGAATAAATATATTATTAAAAATATAGTTTCAATGAATAATAAAATAGAAAATATAATTGCAATTGCTTGACTTATAAATGAGTTTATCTGGTTTAGATTTATTCATAAACTATAGAAAAATTTCACATCTTCTATTGTTTTAGCATTTAATACTATAAATCCTATAAAACCTCATCATATAATAAGAGCTATAAAAGTGATTGCTCATAAAAATCACATAATTTGACTTACAGAAGTTTTTTTAACTTCTTTTTTTGCTATTTTCTTCTTTATATAACTAGTTTTTATAAAAAGCTTTGGTCATATATCTCCTGGGACAACTTTTGTAATTATTTTAAAGTTTTTATTTCTTATAATTTTTTCTCAGCTTCATTCTTGTACATTTTCTGTTTCATCTACAGTTAATTTTGTTAGAGTTTTTGCTTTTATTAAAATATTTGAATAAATAGGAAATTTAATATATCTAATTTCTTTAACTATTTTATCTTTTCTAAATGTAACTTTTACTGCACTATCTATGTCCATAGGTTCAAATGTAGCAAAATCATATTCTTTATCTACAAGTATTAATAATAATATATCTATAGATGTAAGATTTATATCAAATATTATTTTTTCTTCTTTTTCTTCTTGTTTTTTGTTTTTTTCTTCAATTTCTTTTTTATTTATAATTGATTTTTCATACTCAGTTCTTCCTATTTCTTGATTGTTATTAGTATTTTTTGTTTCTTTTTCATCATTTTTTTCTAATAATGGATTTTTAAATTCATCCATAACTGATTTATTTTCAGTATTTTCTTTTTTTTCAGAACTTTTTAAATTATCTAAAACATCACTTGGATTAGATTCTTTTTTATTATTTTGACTATTTATATTATTTGTAGGCTCAGAAGTATTTTCATTACTATTTTTTTCTTGTTTTTTATCAGAAGTATTTTCATTTGTACTATCTAAATCTAAGTCTAATTTTGATGGATCAAACATTATTTTTTTTATTAATAAATATTTAGTTTATATTAACATATTTTTTTTAAAATATCTAATATTTAATATTGACTAATAAAAAAGCTTAGTTTTATTTAAACTAAGCTTAAAAATTATACTCTGATTTTTGTTTTTTTAGGAGAATCACTTGGATTATTAAATAATGGATTAGCATTATTTGAAATATTATCTTTTTTAATTTTTGTTGAGTCTTGAAGAGAAACATTTTCAAATTCTAAATCTTTTGGATTAATTTCTATTTGTTCTATTTTTTCATTAGTTTGATTTATAGAAAAAATAGATTTAACTGTTTTATATTCTATTTCATCCATTAAATCTTGAAATTTACGAAATGCTTTTTCTTTGTAGACAACAATAGGTTGTCTTTGAGCATATCATTCAAAAGCTACTTCTTCTCTAAGTCTACTCATAGCATCTATATGTCTCATCCATAGGTTATCAATAGATTGAAGAACTATTCTTCTTTCTAAATCATAAAAAGCTTCTTTATCTTGTATTTTTTCTTTTATTTTATTAAATTCATCAATTCATATTTTTACTATATAGTTTGCAATTTCTTCAGGATCTTGCATTCAAAATATATCATCATTTTCAATTGTATCAGCAATAGCTTCAACTCATAAAAACTCATTAACTTTTATTATTATTTCTTTTTTATTTATTTCTTCTATTTCTTCTATTTCTTTATTTTTTGATAATTCAGCTAATACTAATTGTTTTAATTGTTGGGTAATCATATTTACTACATCATCATCTATGTTTTCAGCATCAAGTATTCTATTTCTTTTATTATATATAATTGTTCTATGTTTATTTATAACATCATCATATTCAAGTATTTGTTTTCTTGCATCAAAATTATGTCATTCTACTTGTTTTTGTACTCATGTTACTTTTTTTGTTAACATTCAGCTTTGAGCAAGAGGTTCATTATCAGGAAGAGAAGCAAACATTCAACTATTAAATACTGAAAATAATTTATCTCAACCAAATATTCTCATTATATCATCATTAGGAGATATAAGAAATTGAGTTATTCATGGATCTCATTGTCTACCAGCTCTTCATCTAAGTTGATTATCTATTCTTCTTGTTTCATGTTTTTCTGTACCTAAAATAATCAATCATCATAATTCTTTTACTCATTCTCATAATTTAATATCAGTACCTCTTCAAGCCATATTTGTTGCAATTGTAATTGCTCATTTTTGACCTGCTTTTGCTATTGTTTCTGCTTCTGTTTCATGATGTTTTGCATTTAAAACATTATGCTTAATACCTTCTTTTTTTAATCTACTACTTAAATATTCTGATTTTTCTACTGAAACAGTACCAACTAGTATAGGTTGACCAGTTTTATGCATTTCTTTTATTAATTTTACTACATAATCAAATTTACCTTTTTCATTTTTGAATAATAAATCTGATCTATCATCTCTAATAAGAGGTTTATTTGTAGGAATAGGAAGTGTATCTAGAGAATATACCTTATAAAATTCTTCAGCTTCAGTTGCAGCAGTACCTGTCATTCAAGCAAGTTTCCAATACATTCTAAAATAATTTTGAAATGTAATAGATGCTAATGTTTTTGATTCTTGTTGTATTTCAACTCATTCTTTTGCTTCTAATGCTTGATGAAGTCATTCTGAATATCTTCTTCAAGCTAATGCTCTTCAAGTGTGTTCATCAATAATTATTACTTCTCAATCACGAACAAGATAATCTTTGTCTTTATGAAAAACAGCAACTGCTTTTAGAGCATTTTCTATATGATGAATATCATTATAATGAGCAGAAATATAAATATTATCTATATGTAACAATTCTTCAATTTTTTTAATTCATTCTTCTGTAAGAGTAGCTGTTTTTTGTTTTTCATCTATTTTATAATGTTCTACATTTTTTAGTTGTTTAGCTATAGTTGCAAATTTAATATATTTACTTGTTGGTTCATTATCTGGCATTGAAATAATAAGAGGAGTTCTAGCTTCATCTATCAATATAGAATCTACTTCATCTATAATAGCAAAAAATAGAGGAGATTGAACTTTGTCTTCTTTATTTATTACCATATTATCTCTTAGATAATCAAAACCTAATTCATTATTTGTAGCATAAACCACATCAGAAGAATAAGCAGTTTTTTTCTCTATTTTTGTTTGAGCATTATAAATAACTCATGTTTTAAGTCATAGAGAAGTATACAAAACTGACATTTCTGCACTATCTCTTTGTGCTAAATAATCATTAACAGTAACAATTTGTACTGTATTTCATGTAAGTGCATTTAAATATGCAGGAAGAGTAGCAACAAGAGTTTTTCATTCTCATGTTTTCATTTCAGAAATATTTCACATATGAATAGCTAAACCTCAAACAAGTTGAACATCATATGGAATCATATTCCAAGTAAATTTTTTTCAATCTGAAAGAGTAAACTCTTTATTATTAATTAATTTACAAGTAGTTTTTACTAAAGCAAATGCTTCTAGTTTTATGTCATTTAAAATAGATTTTATTTTTTTTGAGTCTTCTTCTTTTTGAAAATCAAGTCATTCAAACATAGCTTTAAATTCTGCTGTTTTATTTTTTACATCATCTAAAGTATATTTTTCTTGAGTTTTTTCAATTTCTTTTATTTTTTCTACTAATTTTGAAATTTCTTTAACTTTTTTTTCACTAGGGTCTCCAAATATTGATTTTATTATTTTTTCTATCATTTTTTTTATTTTATTCATCAATTAAAACAAATGGATTATATTCAAAAAGATTATTTTGTAAAAAGAGAATTTGAAGAAAATATTTGTATATTTTAATTAAGTATATATTTTATGAGTATATAAATAATAAATATTTATTTGGTTTTATAATAAAATCAATTAATGTTGTAGTAAAATTTATTTAATTTAAAAATTAATAAAAAAAGTATGGCAAAAAATAATAAATCAATAGAACCAAATATTGCTGATATAGCTAATTGATGGCTAAGAAAATATAATCTTGATTATAAATTAGAACAAGAAAATTTAAATGATAGTATAGATAAAGCCTTAAAAGATTATGAATCAAAAGGTGGTTGAAGAGGTTGAAAT
>CAZCCA010000026.1:6060-7796 GCA_964497215.1 uncultured Candidatus Peribacteria bacterium
GTTCATTATGCAAATGCATTACTTCATCATACTGATTATACAGATATTATAGCTATTTGAATGACTGGTTATAAAGATGATTTATGAAAAATACATCATCAAATTTGAGTTTATTATGTTTCAAAAGATAATTTATGACTTGGTAAAAAAGTTTGAGATTTTTCTGATTTTTCATTTTTGGCACCAGAAAATTTTGATAAATTTATTGAAGAAGTAAAAACTCTACACTATACAGAAGAAGAAATTGAAAAAGCAAAAGAGCAAAGAGAAAAAGAAATAGAACTAAGTTTAAAAAGACTTAATAATGATATTTATCAAGATGAAGATTGATTAGGTGAAAATGATAGAGTTTATTTAGTTGCTGCTTCAATTATTGCTACAATTTGAGTTCCTTGAAAAGTTCCTATCTTAGAAAAAGATGATTTAAAATCTAAAGATTTTGAAGGTGGAAGGGATTGAGATATAATTATTTCTAGAATAAGTGCATTTTTAAAAGAAAAAAATATTCCAGAATCTAAAAAAGATTTAATAATCAGAAGTCTTTCAAATACACTTTTAACTGAAAATATTAATAAACCTATTAATTGAGAAAGTCAGTTAAAAAGAATTTTTATAAAAATAGTAGATGATTTATGAATTTATTATAAAATTGGTTTAACAACTGATTTTACTGGAAAACTTTTTAATGAAATGTATGGTTGGTTATGATTTTCTCAAGATAAATTAAATGATGTAGTATTAACTCCAGCTTCTGTTTCTTCACTTTTAGTAAAGCTTGCAAGAGTTAATAAAGACTCTTATGTTTGGGATTTTGCTACTGGTTCAGCTGGACTTTTGGTTGCTGCAATGAATGAAATGTTAAAAGATGCAAAAGAAAAAATTACTTCTCCAGAAGAATTAACAAAAAAGCAATTAGAAATAAAAGCTACTCAATTATTAGGTTTAGAATTACTTTCAAGTGTTTATATGCTTGCAATTTTAAATATGATAATGATGTGAGACTGAAGCTCTAATATTTTAAATGAAGATTCACTAAAATTTGATTGAAAATATGGTTTCTGAAGCACAGATGAAAAATTTCCAGCAGATGCTTTTGTTTTAAATCCTCCATATTCTGCCAACTGAAATGGTATGGTTTTTGTAGAAAAAGCACTTTCAATGATGAATAAATGATATGCAGCAATAATTATTCAAAATTCAGCTGGTTCAGGAAAAGCAAAAGATTTTAATAAAAGAATTTTAGAAAAAAATACTCTACTAGCAAGTATAAAAATGCCAAATGATATTTTTATATGAAAAGCAGCAGTTCAAACTAATATTTATGTCTTCAAAGTTGCAGAACCACACCATAAAGATGAAATGGTAAAATTTATAGATTTTTCAAATGACTGATACACTAGAGCAAATAGAAAAAAATGATCTAATAATCTAAGAGACACAGACAATGCAAAAGCAAGATATGAAGAAATAGTAAATTTAGTAAGGTTCTGAAAATCTAAATTAAAAATTTTCACAGAAAAAGAATATTATGAAGATACAATAGACCCAAAAGACTGAGCAGACTGGAACAAATCAGCACCCATAGACACAAAACCAACTCTACAAGATTTCAAAAAAACAGTCTCCGACTATCTTTCTTGGGAAATATCAACACTCCTAAAAGAAGATAACTCAAATTTTTAGAAGCCCCACTCACAGAAAAACTTCAAAGGAAACTGGAAAGTGTTGAGTGGGGC
>CAZCCA010000027.1:0-7646 GCA_964497215.1 uncultured Candidatus Peribacteria bacterium
TATACTGTTTTTATTATATTTAGTTAATAAACTAATTAAATGGTATTGTTTATTAACTGCTTTAAACATAGAGTTTATACTTGGAGTTCAACTTCATAAAATTAATTTATTTCAGTTTAATTCTGTTATTTTTTCAGCTACTTCAATGGTATTATATCTAGGAGATGAATCTGAAATATATGAATTATCATGTTCTTCATCTATTATTATTAATCATAAATTATTAAATGGATAAAAAATAGCTGATCTGGTTCAAATAATAATTTTAGCATCATTATTATTTATTTTTAACCAATTTTTTGTTTTTTTTGCTTCTGTAATTGTAGAATTAATTATTAAAACATTTTTTCAAAATATTTTTTTAATTTTTTCTGATAATTGATTTGTAAGAATTATTTCTGGTATTAAAAAAAGAGATTGTTTATTTTTATCTAAGTTATCTTTAATTAATTTTATATAAATTTCTGTTTTTCAACTTCAAGTTAATCAATATAGTAAAATTTTATTATTCTTAGAATTTACTATATTATTATAAGCATTTAATTGATTTCCTGACAATATGGTATTATTATCATATTTATAATTTAAATTATCACATAAAAATAAATCTGTTACTTTGTTTTTGATAATTTTTTCTTTTAGGTTTTTTGGTAAAAATAAATTAAAAGAATTATGAATTGCTGTGAAATAATATTTAGCAATCCATTTAATTAGTTCTACTCTATATTTATTTAAATATATATTTTCATCTTTAATTGAAATTATTTTTTTTAATTTTTTCTCATTAAAATCTATATTAGCTTTTTTACTTATATTTAAAACAATTCAATATGTAATTTTTTTATTTAATGGTATTTCTACAATTTGTCATAAATTTAATTGTTCAGTTAAAAAGTCTGGAACAATATATGTTATTCAGACTTCATCAAATGTTTTTGTAAATGGACATACTAAACAATACATATATTATGTTAACTTATATTTATTTTTATGTTTTCTATTCATAAATCTAATAATGACTTACTAAATAATTGAATAACTTCATCTTTATCTAGAGTTTTTTTAAAAAATGTATTAGTAGTTTTTATATTTAAATTTCAATTAATTAAATCTAATTTAGAATTTCTTATAGTATTAATATTTGCTGACTTTACTCAATTTTCTTTAAGTTTAGTTATAAATTTATTAATATCAAAATCTCAATCGTTTTTCACTTCTATAACTGTATTATTTTCTTTAATATTATTTCAAAATATATCTCATATATCCTTCATATCAAGTTCTTTTTCTTCTCACTTTTTTACTATAGTGTTATCTGGTATATTTTTTTTTTCAGGCTTTAATTTCTCTTGTATTATATTATTATAAATTATTTTTTTAGAATTATTGTTTTCTAAATTATTATTACTATATCAATTTATAATTTTTAATATTCAAATCGTAAAAGTTATATTTTCATCTAATGAATTCTTAGTTTTAGAATAAGTATCATCTAATATATTAAGTATCTCTATATATTTAATAATATTTGATCATTTTTTTAGTTCTTCTAATGTTTTATTTTTTGTATAAAAAAGTAATTCCTTAAAAAAAAGTTTTATATTTTTCCCATCAGATATATTTTTATCTAGTATTTCAATTACTGTTTTATCTGAATTTAATAGTTTATTTAAAAATGTATCTATCTCATTTTCATCTACAATTTCTAATTTTTTTACTATATTTTCATAATTTATTTCAGAATTTTCAATTAATTGTTCAAATAATGAAATTGCATTTCTTAATCATCAAGAACTATTTTTTATTATATAATTTATTGCATTTTCATCTGTTTTTATATTTTCCTGATTAGATATAAAAAGTAATCTGTTTTTCATATCATCATTTGAGATTCTTTTAAAATCATATCTTTGACAACGAGAAATAATAGTTTCAGGAACTTTATGTGTTTCAGTAGTTGCAAGTATAAATTTTACATGTTTTGGAGGTTCTTCCAATATTTTTAATAAGGCATTAAATGCTCATTTACTAAGCATATGAACCTCATCAATAATATATATTTTATATTTAGTTTTTGTAGGTGAAAATTGTGCTTTTTCAATTATCTCTCTAATATTATCTACTCAAGTATGACTAGCTGCATCAATTTCAATAATATCAATAAGTTTTTCATCAGCAAAATCATTACATATTTCACAATTTAAACATGGATTTCAATTTATTGGATTCAAACAATTAACTGTTTTTGCAAATATTCTTGCAGTAGAAGTTTTCCCTGTTCATCTTGGTCAACAAAATAAATAAGCTCAAACAGTTTTATTATTTTGTATTGCTTTTTGTAAAGTATCTTTTATAAATGACTGTCAAACAAGATTTGTAAAATCCTTAGGTCTATATTTTAAATATAAGCTCATATTTTTATTTAATTATTTTATTATCATCAATTTCTTTTAGGAGTTCTAAAACTACTGTTTTATCATGCCATTTTACTGGTCAATCATTTGTTATCATAACATGTTCATCTCATTTTCATGCTAAAAGTATTGTATCTCATTTTTTTGCCATAACTAATGCAGTTTGTATTGCTTCTTTTCTAGTTGTAATAATCCAAAAATCTTCTCATTCTTTCCTATTTATTCATGGTATTACATCATTCATAATTTCTTCAGTTTTTTCAGAATAATCATCATCTTGAGTTAATATTACAATATCTGATTTTTCCGATACTATTTTTCACATATTAAATCTCTTTGATTTGTCTCTATCTCATGTAGCTCAAAAAACTGTAATTATTCTTCAATTTCATTTAAATCACTTAATAGTATCAAGTACTTTTTCAAGTGCATCCTCAGTATGAGCATAATCAACAATAATATTTAGTCATTCATTATTTTCTATATTTTCCATTCTTCAAGGGACTCATTTAATCTCAGAAATAATTTCAGATATTTTTTTATTATCTATTTTTAGAGCAATAAATACTCAAATTGCTGCTAGAATATTTTGGATATTAAAATCTCATTTTAAATATGTTTCAATTTGTATATTTGGTCAAGCAACTTCTACTTCAAATTTAGTTAATCATCATTTTAATTTAATATTTTTTGCTATTAAATCTGATCATGGAGTAGTTCAGTATGTATATAATGCATTATATGTTTCTTCTAAAAATAAATTAGAATAATTGGAATCCTTGTTGATTATACCAGTTTTTTTGATTCCAGCTTTTTTTCTAGAACTAATTAGGTTACTAAATAATTTTAATTTTGTTCAAACATAATCTTTCATAGTTTTATGTAAATCTAAATGATCCTGAGTGATATTAGTTAATACTGCTATATCGTAATTAATTCACCATACTCTATTCATTTTTATTCAATGACTTGCTGTTTCAATTACCGCAATTTCACATCATCTATCTTTTGCTACTTTTAATAATCTTTGTAATTCAAAAGCATCTGGAGAAGTCATTTTTGTATCATTTTGAAATTCTTCATCATTTATAATGATATTTACGGTTGAAAACATAAAAACTTTTTTTCATGCATTTCTAAGTCATTTTGCAATTATATTTGAAGTTGTAGTTTTTCAGTTAGTTCAAGTTACTCAAATAACAATCATATCTTTACTTGGAAAACCATAATAAAAATTTGCTATAATTGCTCTTATTTTATGATATCAAAGTCTTATTGGATTGTCTAGTGAAATAGATTTTTTAAGTTTACTTAACATTTTTTAATATTATTATTTAAATACAATAATTATTATATTTATTAATATTTTTTTTCAATTTAAAGTTTTTTTTTATGTTAAAAAAACAAGAAATTAATCTTGTTTTTTATAGTTAAAGTCTGAATATATTATATTATTATAAATAGTCTTATTTCAATTAATTAAATATAATTCATAGTTTCTAATTCATGGTTGTTTATAAAGTTTAAAACTGTAAGATTCACATGATTTATTAAGTATTTTATAGGAAATAATAAAATTAACAGTTTCTCAAACTCTTGCATTCATATAAAAATCAACCACAGTAGTATTTTTAAAATTATGAATTTTTATTCCTTTTTTAGGTTTTATAATAATATTTTTTGGTAATACAACTCTAACATATTCTTTATTTACTCATCTTCATTGAATGTTAATAATATCTTTTCTAGTTTTATCTTTTATGGGGTGTTTATCTAAAAGTTCATTTACTTTTTTTTCTTCAAATTTTGAAAAGAAATGACTTCTATATATTTCTAATTTTGTATCTATACTACAGTCAGGATTAATATTAAAATATTTTTTATATTTTATTTTTATATATCTATCTGATTTATTTCATCATATTGAAGTATATACAGGATAATTGAAATCTAGGGTTTCTCAATAATTTATTCTTCAATTTAATCATAGTTTCCATAATAAATTATTTTCATTAGAATTAAATGAATAAATTACTAGATCTCTTGTCTTAAAGTTTTTAAGAATAATATCTAAATAAGAAAAATATTTTTTTTCAGTTAATAATTTATCAATAAAAATATTAGCAAAATCAAATAATATTTTTTTAGGTGTTCATAGTGTTCATACCTTAAATGATTGTGCTTCAACTAATGTAGAAATAATTAGAGAAAAATTGTTTTCATCTATAGTCTCTCATATATCTGAAAATTTTATTGGTCATGTTAATTTTAAAAAATCTAGTAGTAAATTTTGATTTAAATAAATTATTCAATCAACTTTTTTTCAAATTTTTTCTAAAAAGAAATTTATCGATCTAGAACTATTGTCAAAATTTATAAAATAGTTTGCATCTCTTAATCAAAATGTTTTAGTTATTTTATTTAATCATTCTGGTGCAGGTTTTTTATTTTTATAAACTTTATTTATTTCCCATTCATAAGCATATACATCTTCTTTATTAAAATATTTAATTTTTCATTTATATATTCAAATAGTAGCTAAACTTCAAATAAATCATCAGGTTGGTCTTATTTCATCATTATTTTGAAATAAGACTAGATATTTCTTTTCTTTTTTATCTCATAATAATGCTAAAAAATCAGAATAGTTTTTATCTATTGTATTTGATATTTTATAAAAACTAATTAATTTATTTTTTATATTATTTAATTTATTATCTAAATCCTTATTTCATAATGATTTTATATTATTATAACTTAGAATAACTTTATATAATAAATTATTTAAATTATTAAAATCTCACTGAAAGTTTTTTAATAAATTTGTTATTTCTATATTTTGTATTCATCATTTATTTATAATTAGTTTATTTATTGATTCATATGATTGTATTCAACTATCTAGTAGATTAGTAAGATTTTTTCATCATTTCAATAAATAGTATCAATTTTTTATGTTTTGATTAGGTATTAGTTGCAATGGTTTAATAAAAATATCTGCTATTATAAAATCAAATTTTGCATTATTTATAGTTTTTTTTATATATTCTAAATCTCAACTATTATTTTTAATTGATATTATTTTTTCATATCATGACTTAATTCTATTTTGAACTATATACGAATTAATTCATAAAAATATAATTATAAATAGTAATATATATGAAATTTTTATTATTTTATTCTTATAAATACTTATATTTTTTTTCTTTTTTCTTTTTTTAAGTTTCTTTTTTAAACTTAGTATTATATTTTCTAATTTTCTTTTTTGTAATTCAAATATATTTAGCTTATTTGAAATATTGATATTTTTTGCAAGTTTTTTATTTTTTATAAAATTATCAAAAATATCTGTTTTATTTTTTTGAATTTTAATATATATATTTGTTCTTATATCTAAATTATCTAAATTTTGTTGTATATCATTGGTTCATTTTTTATAATTATGTTTTATTGATATTTTTTTTGCATGAAAAATATTAGATAAATCAATTTTTTTATCTAATCATTTAAAAATATCATTTAATTTATTATTCATAATTATAATTTTATTGCTAAAAGAGACTATTTTACTAGTCTCTTTTTATATTCACATACTGTCTCTTATTGTATTTACTTCATGTAGTAAATTTTGATCTTGTTTTATTAATTTTTCAAGTTTTTTACATGAATATAAAACAGCTGCATGATTTCTTCATGAAAATATATTACCTATTCTTTCATAAGTATAATTCATTTTTGTTTTTAATAAATACATACTTACTTGTCTAGGAATCATAAATTCCTTTCTTCTATTGTCTCATTTAATTCATTCTACTTCAATTCAAAAATGTTCTCAAACTTTTGTAATAATATCTTCATAACTTTTTATAGTTGTTTTTTGTGTAGCTTTAGTACTTCATAAAATATCTGTTGTGAAGCTAAGTTTTTTTAATTTTTCAGCTATTCTTGGAAGTGTAGGTGTAATATTTGTAAGCTCATATTCTGCTATCATTTGATTTAAAACTCATTCTAGTTCTCTTACATTTTCAGTTACATTAGCAGCTATAAATTCAGCTACATCTTGTGGAATCATAAATTCTCTTGCTCTTGCTTTTTCTTGTAAAATTGCAAGTCTAGTTTCAAAATCAGGTATTCATATATCAACAGTTATACCCCATTCAAATCTACTTCTAAGTCTTGGTTCTAAATTTTCTAGTTCTTTAGGTGCTCTATCTCAGGAAATAATTATTTGTTTATTTGATTCATATAATAAATTAAAAATATTATATAATTCATTTTGAGTTTGTTCTTTTTTTGCAAGGAATTGAACATCATCTATTATTAAAACATCTATTTCTCTATATTTTTGTCTAAGTCTTTCTATACTTCTTTTTTTAACTGCAGAGACATATTCGGTAATAAATTTATCAGAAGTTGTATATACTATATTTTTATCATTAAATTTTTTAATAATTTCATTTCAAGCTGCTCTTAGTAAATGAGTTTTTCATAATCATACATCACCATATATATATAGTGGGTTATATGCTTTTCATGGATTTCTACATACAGCCTCACATGCAGAATAAGCTAATTGGTTATCAGTTCAAACAACAAAATTTGCTAAATTATATCTATCATTTGCAGTTTTAGATGAAATTGCTTTATGTCCTGTAGTATTATTAATATCAATATTTTTTTTAGATTTTTTAGACTTAGATACTTCTTTCAAAAATCATGCACAATCAATTACATCAGTATTTGATGGATTATCAATATTATCATCAATTTTAAATGATATTTTTTCTATATCTCTATTTTCTAGTTTAGTAGCTTCTAATACCACATTATAAAATTTTGCTTCTAGATTATCTTTCATAAAAGATGAAACAACTCAGAATATAACTTCTTTTTCTTTTAACTCTAAAATAGATATTTTTCTAAAATAAACTAGAAAATCTTGTTTTTTAATAGAATTAATAATGTTGTTTACTATATTTTTTAATTGGTATTGTTTTTGCATTTTTCTATATTTATTAACTGTAAATATTTATCTTTCTATTTTTTGACTATATTTATTTTATTTGCTTTGAAATAATAGTCAAAGTAATATTTTCTCTTGACTGAATTTTATGTTTAAAAATTGTAAACAACATTAGTCTATCTCTTGTATTAGTATAGAAAAATGAGTTTTTAACAATTTTATAAAATTGTTTGTCAAACTTTTTTTATAAAAAAAGTTATATAAAA
>CAZCCA010000028.1:0-7616 GCA_964497215.1 uncultured Candidatus Peribacteria bacterium
TAGTCCCTTTTTCTTTATTTAAAATTCAAATTAGCACATAAAATAATTTTGTGCTAAAAAAGTTTTGACATTAATAAAAAAAATGATAATATACATACAAGTCATAAAAATGACTAATATAATATTAAATATTAACTTAAAAAACTATGTGAAAAATAATTTGAATCGATTTAGGTACCACTAATAGTTGTGTTGCTTTTATGGAATGAGGTGAAGCTAAAGTAATTCCTAATGCTGAATGAAATAGAACTACTCCTTCTATTGTTGCACATAAAGATGGTAGTATCATTGTTGGTACTCCAGCAAAAAGACAATCTATTACAAATCCAGCTTGAACTATATTTTCTGCAAAAAGATTTATTGGTAGAAAATTTGATGAAGTAAAAGATGAAATTGCTTCTGTTCCATATGAAGTAGTTAAAGGGAAAAATGGTGAAGCTTTAATTAAATTTGATGGTAAAGAAGTTAGACCTGAGGAAATTGGTGCTCATGTTCTTATGAAACTGAAAGAAGATGCAGAAAAATTTCTAGGTGAAAAAGTAAGTGAAGCCGTTATTACAGTTCCTGCATATTTTAATGATGATCAAAGACAAGCTACAATTAATGCTGGTAAAATTGCAGGTTTAGAAGTTAAAAGAATTGTAAATGAACCTACTGCAGCTGCCTTATCTTATGGTGCAGGTAAAGGTAAAAATGAAAAAATTGCTGTTTATGATTTATGAGGTTGAACATTTGATATATCAATTTTAGAATTATCAGAAGAAGGTACTTTTGAAGTATTAGCTACAAATGGTGATACTCACCTAGGTTGAGATGACTTTGATAAAAAAATATTAGACTATATTATTGATGAGTTTAAAAAAGAACAAGCAATAGATCTTAGAAATGATCCAATGGCTCTTCAAAGAGTTAGAGATGAAGCTGAAAAAGCTAAAAAAGAATTAAGTTCTACTACTTCATATGATATAAATCTTCCATATATTACTATGGACTCTAGTGGACCAAAAAACTTATTAATGACTATTACTAAAGCTAAATTTGAAGAATTAATTGCTGATTTAGTAGAAAAATCTATTGAACCATGTAAAAAAGTTCTTGAAGATGCATGATTAAGTACTAGTGATTTAAATCAAGTATTACTAGTATGAGGTTCAACAAGAGTTCCTTTAGTTATTTCAAAAGTAGAATCATTTTTTGGTAAGAAACCAAATGCAGGTATTAATCCTGATGAAGCTGTTGCTTTAGGTGCTGCAATCCAGGCTGGTATTATAGGATGAGATGTTACTGATGTATTATTACTTGATGTTACTCCTCTTACAATAGGTATTGAAACTATGGGTGGTGTTAGAACTCCTATGATTACTAGAAATACTACAATTCCAGCTAAAAAAACTGAAATTTTTTCTACTGCTGTTGATAATCAACCAAGTGTTGAAATCAATGTATTACAAGGTGAAAGAGAAATGGCAGCAGACAATAAACAATTAGGTAAATTTATGCTTGATGGAATAGCTCCAGCACCAAGATGAGTTCCTCAAATAGAAGTATCATTTGATATTGATGCAAACTGAGTATTAAAAGTTACTGCAAAAGATAAAGGTACAGGTAAAGAACAACATATCACAATACAGGGTTCTACAGGTATGGATGAAGCTGAAGTAGAAGCATTAATTAAAGAAGCTGAAGCTAAAAAAGATGAAGATAAAAAGAAAAAAGATTTAGTTGATGCTAGAAATACTGCAGACTCTACAATTGCTCAAGCAAATAAAATGTTAGCTGATAATGCTGATAAAATCTCAGATGAAGATAAAAAATTAGTAGAAGATAAAATAGCTACTGTTAAAGAAATTTTAGCTAAAACAGATGCTACAAAAGATGATTTTGAAAACCCTACTAAAGAATTATCAGATATTCTAATGAAAGTATGACAAAAAGTTTATTCTCAAGCATGAGCTCAAACTACAAATCAAGAACAAACTAAAAAAGATGATGACTGAGTACAAGATGCTGAAGTTGAAACTGATGATAAAGATGATAAATGAAATACTACTAGAGTATAAAACTAAAAAGAACAATAATTTTAAAATTATTGTTCTTTTTTTAGTCTTTAATTAATTTAAATCATTTATTTTAAAAATTTATAATCATTTTCTTTCCATAAAAGCTCTATTATCTACTTCCCTATCCATAAAATCAAAAAATAATTCAGATGCCTTTTTTCTTGTTCATTGTCAAATAATTGTTTTTAAAAGTTTTTCTCATACTTTTCTATCAAACATTCATAATTCTTTTATTCTATTAAATACATCAGCTTCAATTATTTCTGCCCACATATATGAATAATATCATGCAGCATATCATCAACCAAATATATGACCAAAACTACAATACATCTTATAATCACTTCATCTTTTAAATATAGAATACTTATTTACTATCTCTAGTACTTTTCTATCAAGTTCTTCAATACTTTTAGGTGGTATTATAGAATATAAAGTCATATCAAGTAAGGCAAATTCATTTTGTCTTGAAACAAAAACTCAGGACATAAATGTTTTTAATTTTTCTAATTTTTCTAATAATTCATCATTAATACTATTTCAAGTATCAATATGCTTTGATAATTTTCTCAAACTTTCTCTATCTCATACCCAATTTTCAAGTAATTGACTAGGTAATTCTACAAAATCCCACTCAACTCAAAATCATGATAATTCACTATATTTACTTTCAGAAAGCATCTCATGTAAAGCATGTCAAAACTCATGAAAAAGTGTTTCTACATCTCTCATTGATAAAGTAGTTTTTCAATTTAAAGATTTTTGAAAATTACAAACATTTACAACAATAGGTATTTTATTTTTTGGAAAATATTCTTTCTCTCTTAAATTATCAGCCCATGCTCCTGGTCTTTTATTTTTTCTATAAAATGCATCTAAAAAATAATAAGATATAAGGTTTCAGTCTTTATAAACCTCATAAATTCTAATATCATCATTATAAGAATCTAATTTTATTTCATTTAATTTTATTCAATAAAATTCATTAACAAAATTATGTAAATAAGAAATAGTATTTTCAAATTCAAAGTATTTTTTTAATTCTTTATCATCTATTTTATATTCTTCTTCTTTATAAATTCTAGAATAAAAAGCTAAATCATGAGATTTAATTTCATCTAATTTAAAATATTTTTTTAATTCATTTATTTCGTTTTTTGCTTTAATCTTAGCTTTTTCACTAATTCATTCTATTAATTCAAAAACTTGCTTTGGTGATTCAGCCATTTTTGAATTAAGACTAAATTCTGCATAATTTTTATATCATAAAATTTCAGCTTTTTCTTTCTTTAGTTTCAATATATTTAATATATTTTCTCTATTATCATATTTTCAACTACTAGCAAAACTATAATTTGCTTTTGCAAAATCAATCCTAATCTTTTCATCAGTACAATATTTCATTATAGCTTGATAACTAGTTGGATCAGCATCAAATAAATATCATTTTTTTCAATTTTCTTCTGCTTTTTTTCTAGTTATTTCTAATACTTCTTTTGGTAAATCTTTTATTTTTTTAAAATCATCTATTAAATATTCAAATTCACCTTCACTATCAACTATATTATTTGAAAAAGATTCTGATAATTTAGATAATTTTTTATTTAAGTTTTTTAATTTATCTTGTTTTTCTTTAGATAAATTAATTCATCTATCTCTAAATGCTTTTAATCTCAAAAACATTATCCTTTTTTGATCTGAATCTAAATCTAAATTTTCATTTATATATTTATATTTTTTAAATAATTCTTTTGAATAAGATACTTCATTTCAAAAATCTTGTAATTTAGGTCTAAATTCTTCAATTATTTTTCTTATTTTTATAGTATTTTCAATATTTTGATAATGATTCAAAAGACTCCAAAAATAATCAAGTTTACTTTCATTTTCAAAAGATTCAAAAACTAAGTCTTTATTCTCTATTTTAAGTAATTCCTTAAATTTTTTCTTATCTTCTTCTAAAAATTCATTTAATAATTCTAAAGAAATATCTAATACTTCTTCTGAAAATAAAAATTTTAAATTAGGAAAAGTATTTTTATTTAATTCATTTATAACTTTTTGTTTTAATTTCATTTTTTATTTTGTTTTTAATTATATTTAAGTAAACTTATTTTAATATTTAAACAATTAATTTCAACTAAAAAAATGAATATAATACCAAATATAAAAAATAGTTGGAAAAATATTTTAGAAGAAGAATGTCAAAATACTTATTTTAAAAAAATAGAACAAAAGATAAATGATGATATAAATAATTGAATAACTATATATCCTGAAATAAAAAACATATTCAAAGCTTTTGAAAAAACTTCATTTGATGATATAAAAGTAGTTATCTTATGACAAGATCCCTATCATAGAAAATGACAAGCTCAATGATTTTGTTTTTCAGTCCCTAAATGAACTAAGCTACCTCCTAGCTTAAAAAATATATACAAAGAATTAAATATAGACACCAAAAACTGAGATTTAACTCCATGGACAAAGCAGTGAGTACTTTTACTAAATGCTATATTAACAGTTCAAGAAGAAAATCCAGCTAGTCATGCCAAAATATGATGGGAACAATTTACTGATAATATTATAAAAAAAATATCAAAAGATAAAAAATGAATTATTTTCCTTTTATGGTGAACTTTTGCTCAAAGTAAAGAAAAATTGATAGATCATTTGAAACAT
Source organism: uncultured Candidatus Peribacteria bacterium (assembly GCA_964497215.1). Lineage (GTDB taxonomy): Bacteria > Patescibacteriota > Gracilibacteria > BD1-5 > UBA6164 > UBA6164. The sequence continues at coordinate 4,743 of CAZCCA010000028.1, forward strand.
TATATTTTAAAAACGACACATCCTTCTCCATTTTCAGCATATAGATGATTTATATGAAGCAATTGTTTTTTAGAAACAAATAAAATCCTAAAACAAAATTGAAAAAAAGAAATTAACTGGAATATAGAAAATGACTAAATTATTTTAGTCATTTTATTTGATTTAAAATTTCATTAGTCTTTATTGAATAACTTATTCATATAAAAGGAATATTATATACTTGAGAAAGTATTATTGAATGCAATCTCATAGCTAAAACTAAATCCATTTCCTTATAAATATATTTTAAATAAACATCATCTAAAGATTTAATTATTCTTACTTTTTCAGTAACTCTTAAAAATTTTGATAAAAATTTATAATCATTAGCTACTTCATCATTTTTATGAAAACTATGTGGAAGTAAAATTACTTCTCATCAACTCTTTAAAATATAATTAATTAATTCATTTATTTTTCATTCTTCAAAACTTTCAGCTAATTTTCATTTTTTATTACTTAAATATCCTTTTCTAAAAGCCAATGCAATTTTTTTTCATTCTAAATCAATTCATTCTAAATCAGAAATATTAAAATCATATGAATTAACTATTTTTAATAAACAATTATTATTTTGCCAATTAATATTATCATAAAAAACTGGATCTAATACTTTGTTAGATTTTATTCATAATTTATATAATAATTCTAAACTATAATCATCTCTAACATTTATCTTATAAGCTCTACTAAATATTTTTTCTATTTTTTTATAATTTATCTTATTTTTTATATTTAATCATACTGCAAAAAATTCTATTTTTTTTCTAAAAAATCTAAATATATTAGTTCTAAAAATCCAACTATCTAAAGGGTTTTTAGTAGTTTGCTTTTCATTATCATAAATAATTCAACCTCCTCAAACAACTATTAAATCACTTTTTATAACTACATTTAAAAATATTAAAAAATTAAAAATATTTCTAAATATGTTTTTTATATTTTTAATTCATATAGGAAAATATTCCTTATAAACAATATTTGATTTTTTATAAAAAGGATTTTTATAATCATAAGAAAAAACTATAAACTTAGTTTCTTTTCAATACTCTTTTTCTAAAAGCTTAATTTCATTTTTTAAAATTAATTCATCTCAAAGATTTTGTGCTCAGATAGATGCAAAAATAGAAATTATCATAAATATTTTATTTAATATACTTTATAAAAATATAATAAAAAAAAATGTAAAAAAAGCTAATTTTCTTCTTTTTTTCTAAAACTTAATGCTTCTAGAATATACTTAGAGTTAATATCTTTTTCTCATTCTAAATCAGCAATAGTTCTAGCTAATTTAAGTATTCTATAATATGCTCTAGCTGATAAATTTAAATTATTAATTGCTTGTTTTAAAAGCTTATCAGCTTCTTTGTCTATTTTACAAAATTTATTTATTTCTTTTGTTCACATTTCAGAGTTAAAAGTGAAGTTTGTTCATAAAAATCTTTCCAATTGTATTTTTCTTGCTTTTTCAACTCTTTTTTTAATTATTTCTGAACTTTCTGAAGAGCTATAATCTTCTCAAACTTTAAATTTATCTGTTTTTACTTTTGGTACTTCTATGAATATATCTACCCTATCAACTAATGGTCAAGACAATCTTCATCTATAATTTTCTATTTGTTTATGAGTACAAATACATTCTTTTTCTGGATCAGTTAAATATCAACAAGGACAAGGATTCATAGCTCAAACAAGAGTAAAAGAAGCAGGGTAATTATAAGTAGCATTTACTCTATTTACAGTGATATTTCAATCTTCAAGTGGTTGTCTAAGTACTTCTAAAACTGATTTTTCAAATTCTAAAATTTCATCTAAAAATAATACTCATTTATGAGCAAGAGAAATTTCACCTGGTTTAGCATTTCTTCCTCATCATATAATACTAGTACTTGAAGCAGTATGATGTATTGTTCTAAAAGGTCTTTTTGTAATTATTGGATTTTTTGTAGTAAGTAATCCAGATATACTATATATTTTTGAAACTTCTATAGATTCATCAATAGTTAAATCTGGTAAAATACTAGCAAAAGACTTACTAAGCATAGTTTTACCTGATCAAGGAGGTCAATCCATAATAATATTATGTCATCAACTTGCAGCAATTTCTAATGCTCTTTTTGCATGTTCTTGTCATAAAATATATTTAAAATCATATTTACTATCTATAGTAAAATCTTGTTTTCAAAATTTTTTAAAATCTAATTTTTCTGATATATTTAAAGACTTGTCTCAATTTAAAATATCTATTGCTTGTTCTAAATTTTCAATAGCAATTACATCTATTCAAGGAATAATTGATGCTTCTAAAACATTATCTTTAGGAATAAATATTCTTTTAAATCAAAATTCTTTTGCTCAAATAGTAGCAGGTAAAACTCATCTTACTTTTCTAAGTCTTCAATCAAGAGCAAGTTCTCATAAAAAAATAGAATCCTTTACTAAATTATCATTTATGGAACCATTATTCAAAAGTATTCATATAGCAACACCAAAATCAAAACTTGGTCATGATTTTCTAATATCAGCTGGAGCTAAATTAACAGTTATTCTAGTTGTTGGTAATTTATTTCATGAAGATTTTAATGCAGATTTCATTCTTTCTTTACTTTCCTGAACTCACTGGTCAGCAAGTCATACTATAGTAAAACTTGGTAGTCAATTATTTATATCTACCTCTATTTCTATTAAATCTGAATGTAATCAATTTACTGCTATAGAATTTACTTTTGATATCATAATATGAATTGTTATTTTTATATACTAAATATACTCTTAGTATATATTTTTTATATACAAGTCAAATTTTTTATTAAAATTTGCTTTATTTTAAAAAAA
>CAZCCA010000029.1:0-3391 GCA_964497215.1 uncultured Candidatus Peribacteria bacterium
ACTGGGTTTAGAAAAATTTTATTTTATCAGCATTAGGATGCTCTCTTAATTTTTCTAATGTTTTAGCTTCTATTTGTCTAATTCTTTCTCTTGTAACTCAAAATTCTTTACCAACTTCTTCAAGAGTATGTACATCTCATCAATCTAAACCAAATCTCATTATGATTATTTTTCTTTCTCTTGGAGTAAGAAAATCAAGCATTTCATATAAATTATCTTTTAATAAATTCATATTTGTTTGAGAATCTGGAGTTGGATTTTTATCATCTTCAATAAAATCTCATAAACAAGTATCTTCTTCTGATCAAACAGGAGAGTCTAGAGATAATATATCTTGAGATATTCTCATTATTTGTCTTACTTTTCTTATATCCATATCTAGCTCAGTTGCTAGTTCTTCCATAAGGGGTTCACGAGTAAGTTCTTGAGTAAGTCTTCTGTAAGTATGAGTAAATTTATTGATTGTTTCAATCATATGAACTGGAACTCTTATAGTTCTAGCTTGATCAGCTATTGCTCTAGTTACTCATTGTCTTATCCACCAAGTTGCATAAGTAGAAAATTTAAATCATTTTTCAGCATCAAATTTATCTACAGCTCTAAATAATCAAACATTTCATTCTTGAATAAGATCTAGCAAACCTAGACCTCTTCACATATATTTTTTAGCAATAGAAACAACAAGTCTTAAATTTGCAGCAGCAAGTTTTTTTCTTGCTTCCATACTTCATGCTTTAATTGCTTTTCATAGTCTTAATTCTTCTTCTGAATCTATAAGCTCTACTCTTCAAATTTCATTTAAATACATTCTAATAGAATCATCACTTATTTCAGAAAGAGAAATAGAATCTTTTTTATCTTTTTTATCTTTTTTGTCATTACATGAAAAAAGGTTTTCTTTATCTAGATTATCAACTATATCAATTTTTAAAGTTAAAAATCTAGTATAAACTTCATCAAGTAATTCTAAATCATCTTCAGCATTAGGAATAGCTGACATAACTTCATCTTGAGTAACTCTTCATTCTTTTTTACCTTTTTTCATTAATTCTTTAATACCTTCTGGCATTCATTCTAATAATTTTTCAGGTACTTTTACATCTATAAATTCTTGTAATCATTTTCAAATTCTTCTTTTATCTTCACTTCTTTCTTTTGGTAATTTTGTTAATCATCTTTCTTTTTGAAGAGCAACTGCTATTTCTTCTCAATCTTCGGTTAAATTAATCGTTTCTAGTTTAGCTAATTCTTCTTGACTTGGACCTTCTTCTAATTCTAGAAATGCTTCTTCTAAATCTTCTTTGATATCTAATGGATTTTTTGCTTTAGTATTTTTTCAAATCTTTATATCTTTAAGTCAATCTAAATCTAATCATGCTTTTTTTAGATTTCATAAATCTAGTTTATCTAAATCTATTTCTTCTATATTATTATCTTTTTTTGTAGACATTATTTTTTATTTATGCAATAGAGTTTTACTGGGAAATTATAGAGAAAAAGGGTATAAAATCAAGTTTTATTTTATACCTACTTTTTTTGCCTTATTTATTAAATGAGTATATTTAATAAATGCTTCATTATTACCTTGATTCATTTCTTTTTTTAGACTTAAAACTAATTTTTTATAAACTTCACGGTTTAGTCAATCTATTATTTTATGAAGTTCTGCTTCAGAATGTTCTTGATTAGCATGTTCTGATTCTGCTTCTATTTGTAGAGCAATTCATCTATATTTTTCTTTTGTATTTAAATCAAGTTTATTTATATATGAAACTCATTGATTAAGAATTTCTTTTAGATCTTTTGATAATCATTGTTTAAATAACATATGTTTATTAAAAAAATCTATATTTTTTTCATTTAGTATACAATATCAAATAGCTATTTCTTCACTTGTTATTTTATTTTCTATTTTACTATCTTGCTTAGTTGTATTTTTAGTAAATTTTATTCTATTAAATAAGTCATATACTATATTTTGATTTATATCTAGTTTTTTAGATATTTCTTTTAGATAAAAATCTTTTTCTATATTATCAGAATATGATTTAACTATATCTAATAATTCAGATAATAATTTCTTTTTTTCATCAATACTTGTTGTATTAAAATTTGATTTTTTTATATAATATCAAATAGGTGTTAATGCAGAATTTAAATAATGATTGAAACAGCCTAGGCTGTCATCTCTTCCTTTGGAATTCACCTTATCTCATCATGTTTTTATTATATCATCTGGATCTTTTCATTCTGGTAGTAGTATTATTTTTACTTCAAATCAATTATTTTTCATTTTTTCTAAAGCAGATTTTGTTGCTTTTAGTCATGCTGAATCTCAGTCAAAACATAGATATATTTTTTTTGTAAGTCTTTTTATGAGAGTTAGATGCTTATCTGTTAATGCACTTCAAGAAACAGCAACTGTATTTGTGAATCAAGCAGAATGTAGAGAAATAGTATCCATTTGTCATTCTGTAATTATTATATAATCCTTTTTAATTATTTCTGTTCTAGCATTAAAAAGTCAGTATAATATATTTGATTTATCATATAGTTCTGAAGCAGGAGAGTTTAAATATTTAGGTTCTCATTTTCATAATATTCTAGCTGTAAATGCTACAAAATCTCATCTAGCATTTTGAATAGGAAATATTAATCTATTTATAAACTTATCTTTTTTTGTTTTTATATCTAGAAAAATATTGGATTTTTTTATTAAATCATCATCATATCATTTCTTTTTTAAATATGAATATAATTTAACTCAACTATCTGAATATCAGAAATTGAAATCATTTATTGTTTTTTCATTTAATCATCTATCAAAAATATATTTTTTTACTTCTGGATAATTTTTAAGTGTATTTTTATAATAATTTACAGCATCTTTATATAATGAATATATATTTTTCTTTGTTTCATGCTTTTCTTTGTTGAAGTTTGTATTTACAGAAATTCAAGTATATCATCATAATATTTCTATTGCTTCTCTAAATTCACAATTTTCTATATCCATTATAAATTTTATAGGTCATCATCATTTATGACATCCAAAACAATATGCTATTTGTTTACTTGGAGATACCATAAAACTAGGAGTTTTTTCATTATGTCATGGAAATGGACATACTGATTTGTAGTTAACTCCTGCTTTTTTAAGACTTGTATATTTTGAAACTAATTCTACTATATCTATAGCTGATTCTAGTTGTTCTGAAATACTCATTAAATTAAGTTATTTTTAATATTATATATAATAAATATATAATATTTTTTGTAAAGAAAAAAACTGAGCATTACTCAGTTTAATCTACAAATAATAAATCAAGTTTTATATTTTCTTCTTTAGAATGAATTTCTAAAGTTGCTTTTGTTTGATATTGTCATTTTT
>CAZCCA010000029.1:3491-7320 GCA_964497215.1 uncultured Candidatus Peribacteria bacterium
TTACTATAATTTTAGCTTGAATAGTTAGTAAAATATTGTTTAAAAAACAATTAAGAATTAATTTAATTCTTAATTGTTAAACATTATATCTAGTTTTATTTTTTCTTTTTTTGTATCTATAGTTAATTTTCAAGGTGTTTGATATATTTCTTTTCTATAGTTATTTCATTGAATTATAGTTTTTTGTTTTGTTTCTATTATTTGTCTTCAAATATATCATCAGTATTGATCATAAATAGTAAGTGAATTTCATCAGTTGTACTTTATATAAAATTTATATATTCTATTTGAATTTTCTCTTTTAAGTAAGATTTCATATTTATTTTTTGTTCATTTTACTCTATTTATTTGTTCATCTGTTATTTCATAGGCAATATCTCTTGTTTTTCATTTACTAAAGTTTAATCATCATTTCCATTTTATTTGTAATGTTTTTACTGTAATAGTTCATCATACTATTTGAAAATCTATATTTCTACTTTTTTCTAATGTTCATTGTATTGAATTTAATTCATTTTTAATTAAGGCTGTTTTTAAATTTGCAAGTTGCATTAAATCATCAGTAGATAAATTATTTGGATTATTATTTAAAGTATAAGTTATAAACTTTATAACATTATTTTTGTCTCATTTAGCATTTATAAAATTTACTAAATCATTATCTACTCATTCTTTACGATTTTTCTTTAAATAATCGTTTATTATTGATAGTAAAATTTTATCATTTTGTACCTCAGATATATCATATGATTCTTCTACAAATTCCATTTGTTTATTATAAAAGTCTGACATAATTTATTTTTAATCAAGTATTTATATTATTTTATCATAAAACTTCCATATTTTCAAAAAAGAGCTATAATTTTAAAAATTTATAAATTAAATACTTTATTTTATGTTTATAGTTATTGATTGAATAGATTGAGCTGGGAAATCTACACAGATTAAATTGATTAAAAAAAATCTTGAAAGTGAGTGAAAAAGTGTGAAGATTATTAGTTATCCTAGGTATAGTGAAGATTCTAGTTTTATGGTACATAAATATTTAAATTGAGATTATGGTAGGGAAGTTTGAGCTAAGCAGGCAAGTATTTTTTATGCTATTGATAGATTTGATTCTAGTTTTGATTTAAAAAAAGATTTAGAAAATTATGATTATATAATTACAGATAGATATGTTTCTGGTAATATGATTCACCAAGCTGGGAAGATTCAAGATAATAAAGATAGAGATGATTTTTTAGAATGGTTGGAAGATTTAGAATTTAATATTTTTAATATCCCTAGACCAGATAAAGTTATATTTTTAAATATTTCAGCAAAGCAAAGTATGAAAAATACTTGAAATAGATGATGAGAAGATAAAGAATACATTATTTGAGACAAAAAACAAGATATTCATGAAGATGATAAAAATCATTTAATAAATGCATGTAATTCAGCAAATTTTGTTGCTAAAAAATATTATTGGATAAAAATTGAATGTGAAGAAAATTGAGAGATGAAGAGTATTGAAGAAATAAATAAGGAGATTATGAAAGAGATATTATAAATTAGATTCTAATTATGATTACAAAACAAATATGAGATAAATGAGAAGTTATAGCTATAAAATATTTACAAGATATAGGTTATCAAATACTTGATACCAATTTTAAATTTTGAAGATTTTGAGAAGTAGATATTATTTCAAAGATTGATAATAAAATTATATTTACAGAAGTAAAATATAGACAAAATATAAATTATTGAATACCAGAAGAAGCTATAACTTCTAATAAACTTAGAAAATGTAGAAAAACAGTTGAATTTTATTTAGCTAAAAATCAATATGATTTTGAAAATATAAGATTTGATGTAATTACAATTTTAAAATGAGAAAAAAGTTATAAATTAAAGCATTATAAAAATATAGAAATATAAATATGAAAAATTTACCAGACAACCCATACAAAATAAAAGTAGAAAATCATGATAAAATAATGGCTTTTGAAAAAGATTTCTTTGAAATTTATAAATGAAAATGGAATAAATATTTTTGAAATAATAATCCAGTTTATTTAGAAATATGAACATGAATGTGAAATTTTTTTTCTAAGGAATCTTCTAGAAAATTAGATAAAAATTTTATATGAATAGAGCTTAAATATAAAAGACTTTATAATACTGCTGAAAAATCTATAGAGCTTTGAGCTAAAAATTTTATCTTATTAAAAACTTTTGCTCAAAATATTGATAAGATTTTTTGAAAAGAAGAAATTGATAAAATTTATGTATATTTTCCAGATCCATGGGGCAAAAAAGATAGGCAAAAAAAACATAGATTATTTCAAGAAAAATTTATCAGAGATTTATATGAAAAAACAAAAATTTGATGAAAACTTATTTTTAAAACTGATCATTTAGAATATTTTGATACTACTATTTCTTTATTTAAAGAAATTTGATTATGGAAAATAAATATTTTATCTCACGATTATGAAAGTGAGCTTGAAAATTTTGAAACTAAAGAAATGACAGAGTTTGAACATATTTTTAGAAAAGATAGAGTAAAAGTAAATTATGTTGAATTTGAAAAGTAAAATAACTTATTATTTTATAAGCTCTTTTTTGATTTTAAAATATTTATGTTATTATAATGATAATAATTCTTAGTAAAAATATAATAATTATTTTGATAAACTATAAAAAATTATATAATAAAGAGTACTTAATATATAATAAAAATTTTATTAGAATATTTGCTATAATACTTAGAATTTTAATTATAGCTATTTGATTTAAAATATTAGCATTATCAAATTGTACACCAAATACTACACTTTTTTGTAGTTGAATAGGATTTATAGCTATAGGTATATATTTTGCAATTCAGGCAATTAAATGACCAAAATATCTTCTTTGCCCAATAGTATATGGTTTGAAATATGAAGCACCTTGTAAAAAATAATTAATTTAAAATTTAAAAAAATAAAAAATGAAAAATTATCAATTTATAACTTTAATAGTTTTAATTTTAATATGAATAGGTTCTACACATTATATGTTATATCTTCAACAAAATAAAATAGTATGAAAAATGCTTGCAATTGAATATGATAAAGTTGGTTGAATGGAAAATTATGTTAAAATAAATAAAATACAAAAAGAACAAATAATTGCATGATTGAAACAATATGAAGCACAAAATTGAAAAATAGATATAAATAATTCAGATATACAAAATACTTGAAATAATAATGTTTGAAATAAAATATCTTTAGAACAAGCTAAAAAAGTTACTTGAGAAAATACTTATATTTTATGAAATCCAGATGCTGAAATATCTTTTGTATCATATAGTGATTTAGAATGTAAATTTTGTAAGAAATTACATGAATCATGAACTATAGAACAATTATTTAAAGAATATTGAGATAAAATAAATTTTATATTTAAACAATTTCCTTTAGGTTTTCATCCACAAGCACAAATGGAAGCTGAAGCAGCATTATGTGTTTGAGATATAGCTTGAAATGAAAAATATTATGATTTTATAAATAATGTTTTTAAAAATTCTAAAACAAATTGAAATAGTTATTCTGTAGAATCAATTGTTGATTTAGCTTGAAATATATGAATAGATAAAGAAAAACTATCTGCTTGTATAAATGCTTGAACAAATCAAGAATTAGTAAAACAACAAACACAAGAATGAGCTAATTTATTTGGTATTACTTGAACTCCTTGAAATGTATTAATAAATAATAAAACTGGTTATTGGGATAAATTATCATGAGCATATCCATTTGAATCATTTAAACAAAAAATTGATTCATTAATGAAATAA
>CAZCCA010000030.1:0-7296 GCA_964497215.1 uncultured Candidatus Peribacteria bacterium
AAAGAAAAAAAAGAATTAAATAATAATAATAATAATAATAATAATAATTTAGAAGAAAATATAGATTTTAATAAAGAAAATAAATCTATACTAAATTATAAATATAAAATTTTATATTTTATATATTATATAATATTTGTTTATATATTATATTTTTTAAATTTTTCACTTAATTATATATTATTAGTCTGAATAATTATATTTATTTTTTCAGATATATTATTTAATCATATTTCAAACATTAAATCATTGTCTGATAAAAAAATAAAAATTAGAGTTGTATGACTTTTATTAAATTATATTTCTTCACTTATTTTAATTTATTTTTTATTAAATAATGACATTAATTTAATGGCTACTTTTATATTATTATTTAATGTAGTTTTTAATTTTTTAGTACATAAAAATTTTAAAAACTACATTTCCCTATTAATTTCAATATTTTTAACAGTATTTTTATTTTATATATTGTATTTTTGGTTATTTGGATTATATATATTATATATTTAATATTTTAATGTTATAAAAATTATGATTAAACTAAAAACAAAACTTTCAGAAATAAAAAACTCTAATTTAGTATTTTTAGTTGAAAAAAATACTGATTTAAAATTAATTTCTTCACTAAAATTAGATGAAAAAATAATAAAAAAAATAGAAGAAATAATAAAAAAATGAGAAAATACAAAATTAGATTTCTTTTTATGAAATGATGATTTTGAAAATTTATATGTTCTTTATTTTAATAAAAATAAAGAAAAAACTTTAATTGAGTTTTTATGAAAATATTTACCTAAATTATCTAATAAATTAACTATTTTATCAAATAATAATAAAAATATAGAAGATTTTATATCTACTACTTTATTGTCTAGATATAAATTTAATAAATATAAAACTGAAATAAAAGAAGATAAAATAAATATAATTATTAATAATGATATAGAAAAAATTGTTAAAAATAGGTTAGAAACTATTGAAAATATAATTTTTGCAAGAGATTTATGAGAAACTCCTTCTTCTGATTTATATCCTGAAGAATTTGCAAAATTAATTAAGAAAACAAAATTTAAAAATATAAAAGTTAAAATTTTAGATTCTAAGCAAATACAAAAAAAATGACTAAACCTACTATATAATGTTTGAAAATGAAGTTCTAACAAGCCTTATATGGTTATATTAGAGAAGATTTCTAATAAAAAGAATCCTACAATTTGATTAGTTTGAAAAGGTATTACTTTTGATACTTGATGAATACAAGTAAAACCAGAAGACCATATGTATGAAATGAAATGAGATATGTGTTGAGCTGCAAATGTTTTTGCAACTATGAAAGAATTAGATAAAAAGGATTTAGCTGTAAATATAGTTGCTTGTTTAGTTTTAGCAGAAAATCATATTTCTTGAGAATCATATAAACCATCTGATATAATAAAATCTTATAGTTGAAAAACTGTAGACATTATTCATACTGATGCAGAATGAAGACTAGTTTTAGCAGATTGAATAAGTTATATTTCAAAAAATTATAAACTCGAAAAAATTATATCAATAGCAACTTTAACTTGAGCAGTTATGATGGCTTTATGATATAGATATGCTTGAATAATGTGAAATGATAAATCTTTTATTAAAGATTTTATTAATTATTCAAAAAATAATTTTGAAAAATATGTGGAACTACCTTTTGATAATTATTTTATAGAAAAAACTAGAGCTTCACAAGTTGCAGATTTAGAAAATCTAAATAGATGAGTTTATGCTTGATCAAGTATGTGAGCAGCATTTTTATCAAATTTTGTTTTAAATAATGAAAAATATACTCATTTAGATATTGCTTGACCTGCAATTAATTCATTTGAACCATATTGATTATTTAATAAATGAATGACTTGATTTTGAGTAGATAGTTTAAGTAAAATTTTATTAAATTTAAAATAATATGATTAAATTTTTAAAAGATTTAATTGCTCCAAAAAAGTGTTACTCTTGTAATAAAGTGTGATACTTTTTGTGTGAGAAATGTTTGTCTAAAATGTCTAATTTTGATTCAATTTGTTATGTATGTAAAGGAAAAAGTAATTATTTTAATGTACATAATAATTGTAAAGAAAATGTCTATTATGATAAATTAATTATTTTATCACACTATAAAAATAAATATATTTCAAAAATGATAAAAGATTTTAAATTTTATTCTAAAAAAGATATTTCAGAAGATTTTTGATATTATTTATCTGAGTTATTTTTTGAAAATGAAATTTATAAAAATATTGATGATTATATTATAATTTTTCCACCAATGTGATTTTTTAAAAAAATTAAAAGATGATATAATCATTCAGAATTATTAGCAAAGATTATATCACAAAATATTAAAATAAAATTATGAAAATGATATATAAAAAAAGTTAAACAAACTAGACAACAATCAAAACTTTCAAGAAAAGAAAGATTAATAAATTTAGATAATTCCTTTAAAATAACTAAAAATAAATTAGACAAAATAGACAATAAGATTTTTATTTTAGTAGATGATGTAGTTTCTACATGAACTACTATTAATGAAATAAGTAAAATATTAAAAAATGCTTGAGCAAAAAAAATAATTTGATTAGTTATTGCAAGTGATTAAAAATTTAACTTAAATAAAAAAATATAAAAAGATATTCAAATATTTATTTGAATATCTTTTTTTTTGAGTAAAATTAGTTGATAGTTTAATATTAATTATTTTTTATGTCTAAATATTTAGAAGTTGTTTGAGCAAAAACTCATAATTTACAAAATATTTCTGTTAAAATACCTAAAAATAAAATGACAGTTATTACATGAGTTTCATGAAGTGGTAAATCTTCCCTTGCTTTTAATACAATTTATAATGTATGACAACAAAAGTATTTAGAAAGTTTATCTTCATATGCTCGTATGTTTATTTGATGAATGAATGAAGAAGCTGATGTTTCAGAAATTAATTGATTATCCCCTACTATTTCAATTGATCAAAAAACTACTAGTAAAAATCCTAGATCAACTGTTTGAACAATTACTGAAATATATGATTATTATAAATTATTATATTTAAATATTTGAGAAAGAAGGTGTATTAAATGTAATACTATAGTTAAAAAAGATTCTATGTTAGACATAATTGAATATCTGTCTACATTAAAAGAATGAACTAAATTTATGTTAAAAGCTCCTTTAAAAAATAATTTCACTTCATTTAATGAAGTAAAAAAGGAAGTTTTAGATATGTGATTTATAAGATTTTCAATAGATAATAAGATTTTTACTGTAAATGATAATGTTGATTTAGATAAAATTGCTAATATTTTTGTAGTTATTGATAGATTAACTATAAAAGATTTCTCTGACAAAAACTCATCAGATACAAAAAGATTAAAAGATTCATTAGAACTTTCTTATAAAATTTGAAAATGACAATTATCAGTTGAGGTTATTTGATGAGATGATATTTCTTTTTCAAAAGTTTTTATTTGTTCTAATTGTTGACATATACCTACTGAATTAAATATTTCTAGTTTTTCATTTAATTCTCATTCTTGAGCATGTAAAGAATGTCATTGATTATGAATTAAAAAAGTTTTTTTAGAAGAAAAAATAGTTAATCCAAATTTAACATTATTAGAATGAGCAGTTATAACACCTGGTTTTTGATGAGATTATTTTTTTGCTCTATTAGAAGTTATTTGAAAAAAACATAAAATTGATTTAAATAAAAATTATTCTTTACTTTCAAATAGAGAAAAAAATATTATATTATACTGAACTTGAGACGAAATGTATAATATAACTTTCACTAATGAACATTGAATAAAAAATACTTATAATTCTAGATTTGAATGAGTAATAAATACTCTTACAAGAAGATATTATGATGGATGAAATGAAAAAAACATATATGATGATTATATTATAGATATGGATTGTCATGTTTGTGATTGACATAGGTTAAATTTAGAAAGTTTGTCAGTTTATTTAAATTGATTAAATATTTGAGAATTAGCTAACTTAACTGTATTTGAAGCAATAGAATTTTTGTCTAAATTAAAATTAACTAAATCTCAAGAAAAATTAACTAAAAAAGTATTAAAAAATGCTAAAGAAAGATTAGAATTTTTAGCTTGAGTATGATTAATATATATGTCTATATCAAGAAGAGCTTGAACTTTATCATGATGAGAAGCTCAAAGAATAAGATTAGCAACTCAGATTTGAACAAAATTAGAATGAATAATATATGTTTTAGATGAACCATCTATATGACTTCATCCTAGAGATAATGATATGTTAATAGATAATTTAAAAAAATTAAGAGATATTGGTAATACTCTTATAATAGTTGAACATGATGAGGATATTATAAGGGAATCAGATCATATTATAGATATGTGACCATGAGCAGGAGTTCATTGATGACAAATTATTTCTGAGTGAAATATAGATAAAATAATAAAGGATAAAAATTCAATTACATGACCATATTTAGATTGAACTAGAAATGTTTTAATAAAAAGATGATTTAGATTAAGTTTTAATGATTTGAAAAAAAATTGAAAAATTTTGGAAATAATATGAGCTAAACAACATAATTTAAAGAATATTGATGTTTCTATTCCCCTTTCAAATTTTGTTGTTGTTACATGAGTTTCATGAAGTGGTAAATCTTCACTTGTAAATGATATTTTAGCAAATTATCTTGCAAATAAATTAAATAGAGCAAAAAGAGAAGTTTGAGAGGTAAAAAATATAAATTGACTTAAAAATTTAGATAAGGTAGTTGTAATTGATCAATCCCCTATATGAAAAACTCCAAGATCTAATCCTGCTACTTATACTTGAGTTTTTACTGCCATTAGAGATGTTTTTTCTATGACACAAGATGCTCAAATTAGATGATTCTGACCATGAAGATTTAGTTTTAATACAAAACAATGAAGGTGTGATGAATGTGATTGAGATGGTGTTAAAAAAATTGAAATGCATTTTTTGCCACCTGTTTATGTAGAATGTGAATCTTGTAATTGAAAAAGATATAATTCAGAAACTCTTCAAATAAAATATAAGTGAAAAACTATATCTGATGTTTTAGACATGACTATTGAAGAATCACTTGATTTTTTCTCTAATCATCCTAAAATTATAAAAATTTTAAAGGTCTTAGATGAAGTTTGATTATCTTATATTAAATTATGACAATCAAGTATTACATTATCTTGATGAGAAGCTCAAAGAATTAAATTATCTACTGAATTATCAAAAAGATCTACATGAAAAACTTTTTATATATTAGATGAACCTACTACATGATTACATTTTCAAGATGTAGACAAATTATTGACAATATTACATTCACTAGTTGATAAATGAAACTCAGTTTTGGTTATAGAACATAATATGGATGTAATAATTAATGCTGATTATATAATAGATATATGATTAGAATGATGAAATAAAGGGGGAGAATTAATTACATATTGATCAGTAGAAGAAGTTAGACAATGTAAAAGATCTTTTACATGACAAGCTATTGATAAATATTTAAATAGATTTAAATAAATAGTAAATAAAAATAGAACTGCTACTTTGATTAAAATTAATAAATTAAGGTATTATTTCTTATAATAAGTAATAAAAATTTAAAAATATTATGTTAGAATATTTACAAAAAGATAAAAAAATCACAGATTTGTCAAACTTTAAAACAAAGGCTTTTACTAGGTACTATTTTGAAATTCATAATAGACAAGATATAGACAAATTATTTGAAATTAATAATTTTTCAAAAAATAATAATTTGAAAATATTGTTTATTTGATGATGAACAAACTTACTTTTTGCTTTTGAAAAATTTAATTGAATTATTATAAAAAATTGTCTAGTTTGATGGCAATATGATTTTAAAACTAAGATATTAAAATCTTATTCAAATGAATTAATTTCAGATATTGCATATAATTTAGAAAAAAAATTTAAACAAGATTTATGGCATAGATTTATTGGATTGCCTTGATCAATTTGATGAGCTGTTTTTTGAAATGCATGATGTTTTTGACTTGAAATAGAAAATAATTTTAACAAAGCAGAAGTTTTAGATTTGGAAACATGAAAAATTCAATTTTTTGATAAATCTCAGATGAAATTTAGTTATAGAAATAGTATTATAAAAGAGTTAAATAAATATTTTATAATAAATGTTGAATTTGATTTATCTAAAAAGATTGAAAAATACAGTTCAAATATAGATAATATTGATTTTAGAGAGAATAAACAACCAAAAGGCAATAGTTGTGGTAGTTTTTTTAAAAATCCTTCTAAAGATATTTCAGCTGGTAGTTTAATTGAAAAAGTATGATATAAGTGAAAAAAAATATGATGAGCATATTTTTCAGATTTACATGCAAATTTTTTAATGACAGAAAATAATACTAATTATAAAGATTTATTAACATTGATAAAAAAAGTTAAGGAAAATGTTAAAAATAAATATAATATAGAATTAATTAATGAAGTTAGAATTATTAGAAATTAATATATTATGGAAGAAAAAATTAGAATACAAAAATATTTAAGTCAATCAGGAGTATGTTCTCGTAGAAAAGCAGAAGAATATATAGAAAGATGACTAGTAAAAGTAAATGGACAAATTGCTAAAATAGGGGAGTCTATAATAGCTTGAAAAGATGAAGTAGTTCTATTAAATAAAGCTATTGAAGAACAAAAAAAATTTGTCTATTATAAATTAAATAAACCTAGATGAATAGAAACAACTTGTGCTCAGCATAATAAAAAGAATATAGTTGATATAATGGATATAAAAGAAAGAGTTTTTCCAATTTGAAGATTAGATAAAGATACTACATGATTAATATTAATGACAAATGATTGAAGACTTGCAAATTTTTTAATGCATCCAAAATATGAACATTCAAAAGAATATATAGTAGAAACTTTTTGATCTATAGATGATAAGCAATTAGATTCTATGAGAAAATGATTGTATATACTTTGAAAAATAACTAATAAAGCAAGCATTTCAAGAATTTCATCATGAAGATTTAGTATTATTTTAACTGAATGAAGAAATAGGCAAATAAGAAGAATGGTTGAAAAAGTATGATCAAGAGTAAAAAAATTAAAAAGGATAAGAATAGAAAATATTTTACTTTGAAAAATGAAGATAGGAGAATATAAGCATTTAACTAATAATGAATTAGATACTTTATTTAATAAATTATGAATAAAAAGATAATGATCAATTTAATCATTATC
>CAZCCA010000031.1:0-7221 GCA_964497215.1 uncultured Candidatus Peribacteria bacterium
TGGTTATTATAAAAAACATTTTTTAAATTATAAATAAAAAAGTAATATAAAATTAATTTTATATTACTTTTTTATTTACTTAATTCATCTTCTAATAGTTTTTTCCCTTCATGATATGCATAATACCATACTGCAGTTTTAAATACTTCTAAAACAGCAGAAAGATATCATAATATAAGTATTAGTACTATAAATAATAATATTATTATTGATATAGCCATAATTAAGAAAATTTTAGTTGTAATTAATGAAATTGCTATAACTATTATTATAGGAAAACTTAGAAAAATAATGAAATTAAAGACAACTCTCATATTTAAAAATAATATTAAAAAATAGAGTTTAGTTGTTCTTTTTATATTTAATATTGTGATTTTTGAAGAAATTCATATTGATTCAAAGACATTTTTTTTATTTAATACTATTATATATTTTGAATAAACAAATAATATATTTAGAATAATTCATAGTATTAGTAATATTATGAAAATATAACTAATGTGTTTAATATATTCAACTCAAATAAATCTTATTGTAAATAAATATCAATTTAATATACTTATAATTTTGAATTCAGAAAATAGGTTATTATATTCAAATAATGGAAAAAAATTATATACTCATTGTCAAAATGCTTCACTTGTAGTAAATTCTTTTTTTAAATCTTTTGATTCAATATATTTAATTAATCATCACTCAAATATTGGTATTAATAAAAAATATATTATTAGGAATATAATAGATCAAATTAATATTTCTACTACATAGTTAGAATGAAAGAATTCTAATATTATTTCTAATGCTTGTTCTTTTTGTCAAAATAATTCTACATATGTATATATTGTTTGATAGACTAAAAGGACTGATAAAAATATTATTGATATTATTCATGGAAATAAGTAGAATTTTTTTACTTTTGTATCATTTTTTATTAATTCCCATGATGGAAGAATAATTTTTTCTCTTAATATTTTATCCATTTATATTTTCAATTAGGAATTTAATGAAGTTTATAAATCATTTATTTTGAAAATTTATAATTTTTTCTTCTTTTATATAAATGTTATTATATATAAGTTTTCTATCTGTTTTACTTGTTAATAATTTTGGAACCGAAATATTTTTTATATTTTTATCTATCAATAAGTTAATTTTTGGTGTATATAATGTTTTTATTATTTGTTCTTTTTTTAATATTTCTAGTATTTTGTTTTCAATATGTTTTATTTCATCTTTTGTTTTAATTTCAGATTTTAAATCTTCTAATAATATATCTAAACTTGTTTTTTTATAATTTGAAAAGTTATATCAATTTTTTACTTGGCTTGAATGAAAATATGGGAAAATATTGTAATTAAATATTCATAGATTTACTCACGTTAGTATCATATCATATTCATTTTTATTTTGAAGAATATTTGTAATATTTGATATTTTAATAGGGTATAATTCTATATTAATTCATATATCAGTAAGTGTATTTTTTATATAAATTGCAGTTTTTTCTAAATCTTTTTCAGTTGATACATAGTATAAATTCAAAGAATATTTTTCTAGATTTTCATTATAATAAAAATTATCATCTAAACTACTTAATTTTTCTAATTTATTTTTATCTATTTCTACTTTTACTGTTGCTTCTAGTAATTTTTCTTTTTCTTTTTGTTCTTTTATAAATAAATTTTTAATAAAATCTTTTTTATATTTTTCAAGTTTATTTTTATCTTTACTATAAATAAAAAATATTTCTTCTTTTAAAACTTTTTTTCAATTTTCATTAAATATTATTTTATAACTATTAACTCATTCTTTTATATTTTTATAGTTTTCTTTAAGTCTATAATAAAATTTTTGATTTCAAGCTTTGTAGTTAGATAATTTATAATCATTTATATAAACTTCTTTTACATCTGTTCATACTTTTCATTGTAGTAGTATATTATCTTTTGTAATAAAATTATATTTATCTACAAAAATAGGTTTGATAATATATTTTGAATCAGTTTGAAATTTATCTATTTTTAATTCAGAATCAGGGATATTTATATCTTTTATTTCTTTTTTATTTTCAACTTTTACTTCATCAGAATATTTATTTGTACTTGGTAGGTAGTTTGATATAATTTTTGATTTTTTATAATATCATAATTTTGCTAATATTTTTTCAAAGTTTTTATTTTTTAGATCTAGATTTATTGATTTTTCAGTTAAATAAGGGTTTTTTATTTCTTTGAAATTTTCTTCTCATAGAATATTTATTAGATTTGTTCTATTTATTTTGTTTAATATATAATTTCTTAGTTCTAAATCTTTTATTTTATTACTATTTATAAATAAAGATACATATTGTGAAAGTGAATATTTATGACTTTCTAATCTTGGAATACTATTTCATATAATATTTTTATTATCATTAAATATGTTTACTGTTTCTTTATTTTGTAATAAACTATTTGTATTTGGAAATAATTTTATTATTAGTTTTGAAATATTTCAATTATTATTGAACGGATTTCTGTTTAAAAATATTTTTGTTACTCATAATGTTGAATCAGATGATATATTTGATATAACAAAATCTCATGAATATATTTGTTCACGAGTAGGAAAATTTCAAAATATAACATCATTTCAAATAGAATCTATAGTATTTTTTGATAATATTGGTTGAAAAAATATATTTAAAAAATTTATATCTCTTTTTTTATTTTTAAATATTATTGTATTATTATTTTTTTCTATTGTAGAATCTTTTAATAATGAACTAATTATTTTATTAACTCATGTATTTTGCAATAATTTATATGTAGAAATAACATCATCTACAGTGATTTTTTCTCAATTTGACCAATATATATTATCATTTAGATAACATTCTATTTGTTTTAGGTTTTCTATATCACAACTAGCTAAATCTGAAACTATTTTTTTATTAATAGGATCATATTGTAATAATGACCTATAAAGTAGGTTAACTAAATATTTATTATTTCAATTTAATGGTTCTAGAGGATTTAGACTTGGAAATCATCAAATTAATCATTCTGATATAGTACCTCATTTTATAGGAACAAGTTTTGAATCACTATATAAAAATAAATATATTAAATGAGTTAAAGAAAGCACAAAAAATAGAATACTTATTAAAAATAAGTATTTTTTTAGTTTAATTATTTTATTATAAATCATATTTATTTAATAATTATGCTGTTGGTAAAAGGTATAATGCAATAGAATTTACTGTAAAAAGTAATCATAAAATAATAGTAATATTATTTAAAACTTTTTCAGGTCATCTTTTTACATTTTCTCACATTCATCCACTCATACTAGTAAGACTTAAACTTATATTTTTGTTTTGAACTAGTATAAAAAAGATTAATAAAATTGCTATAATTATTTCAGCAAATTTTAACATATCAGCCATTTTTTATTTTTTAGAAAATAATAGTGAATAAACCATATTCAAAACTGTAAAAATTGCAACTGCAATTATAAAATTTGTCCATCAGTTTATAGAATAAGATATTCATGGAATAATTAATAAATCATTTACAATATAATCAAATAGCCATAATATTACTCAGTTTATAATAAATGCTACTAATCATAAAAATACAAAAAATAATGGTATTGATAATATTTTTAATATTGGTTTAATTGTAATATTTATTAATCATAAAATAACTCATCATAATAAATATGTTTTTATTCATCAAGCTACTGCTATACCTGC
Source organism: uncultured Candidatus Peribacteria bacterium (assembly GCA_964497215.1). Classification (GTDB taxonomy): domain Bacteria; phylum Patescibacteriota; class Gracilibacteria; order BD1-5; family UBA6164; genus UBA6164. The sequence continues at coordinate 3,737 of CAZCCA010000031.1, forward strand.
TTCTAGTCATTTTTCTGGATTTGCTGATAGAAAATATGTTAATAACCATAAAATTATAGCATTTATTATTATAGAAAATAGTATTCTCATTTGTATTTATTATAATTTTAAAAGATTTATAAATTTTTCAGATAAAGTTAGATCTATTTTGTCTGTTTCTTCTAGATTTTTAGATAATATGTTTTTTATGTAATTTAAATTATTTCTAGTTATTTTCAAATCTAAAAACCTTAATCATTTTTTATTCAGATTTAATCTTAATCAAATAGGATTTTCATTTTTATAAATAAATCAAAATGAATCTATAGATGAATAATCATAAAATTTTCAATCAATATTTATTCAATTATTTGTTATTTCTATTTTTACAAGGTCTTGAGAGTTATTTTCTATAAAATAATATAATCAAGCAACAAGTAAAACAATAAAACTAAGTCAATATTGTTTTGTGAAAAATCACCATATAGAAGATCATATAACTATAGATATAGCTATAATATACCACATTTTTCATCTATTTTTTTCATCATTAAATTCCCATGAATATAATATTTCAGACATATTTTTAAATTAATTATTATTTATACCCCTTCTCAAAAATTATCTATTAATAATTTTACAATAAACCAAGCAAGTGATGCTAAAGCAAATCATCAAATAGCCATTATAATAGTATCTTTTCATTTAGTTTTATCTTGTTCTAGTGATCACAATAATATTTTATATGCTCATATTATTATAAAAATAACAGCTATAGTTCAAGCAATTGTTATAAAAAAATCTATAGATCATCTAAGTATTTGTGGTATATCATCTACATGAATATTTCAATTTCTAATATCAGCTTCATCTATATTTCAAAGTATTCATCAGTCTGCAAATGTAAGTTGAAGACTTAATATATATCATATAAATGTAAAAAAGACTTTTTTCATATTAATTATTAATTAGGTTATATTCAGAAGGATTGTTATTCATTTTAACTAAACTATCTAGACTTGGATTATAATATTCTGTTAAGAAACTAACTAATTCTTGTTTATCTAGTATTTCAGCTCTTAATCATATGTTTTCTAATCATGTTTTTATAGAATTTGATCTAGCTACAAGTCATTTTTTTAATTTATTAAAATTTCTAATTTGTGATTTTATTTTTAATAAATCAGCTCATCCATTAATTGATTGCCAAAAAGTAGTAAAAACTCACATTATACTATCATCTTTTACACTTTTGTTTTCATTTTCATCATATGGAATGATAATATAAAACTCTTTTTTCATTATTTGTGCTACTTCAATTAACTTATGAAGATATTCTATATACTCATATGTTTGATTTTGAAGTAAAGGATTTTTTTGTTTTAAAGCTTTATCATTTAGATTATTAAGATATCAATCTATATCTAATTTTTTTGAACGAACAAGTATTTGAATAGGGAAGTCAAGAGAATTTAAAAATCTTTGAAAACTTATTATTATTGAGTCTTGTTCATCAGTATTTTTTAATAAAAAATTTATAGTACTACATCTCATTACTAATCTAGCACTATCATCTTTCATTAGTATAATATTTTCTCTTATTTGAGAAAAAGGAAGATATCTTTGTGTAGAGCTATCAGGATGATCTTTTTTTGTATTTTTAACTGACATTTTAATTTAAATATTATTTAAAGTTTATTTAATTTATTTTCTAACTCATTAATTTTATCAATTTTACTTGTAAAATCTATTTTTTCTTCTTTTTTAGATTGACTACTTGTTAAATATCATATATCTATAGGTTGAAATGAGTCTATTCACTTCATCCATTTTCTTTCTTCTAAGTTTGTTTTAAATCTAATAAAAGATAATATAAATGGAATAAAAGTCATTTCTGAATATCTAAACAAAGCTATTAGTAATGCAATTCATCATATAATAATGGCAGGAATTAATGCTATTTCAGTTCATAGACTTTTTTGAAGAGAAGTAAATAAGCTATAAGCAATTGATCATCAAATCATAATTATAGCTAATTGTCTCAAACTTAATCAAGCTACTATAGGATCTTCATTTTCTATTTGTACAGGAATTTTATATTGCATATTAAATAAATATTAATTTTAATTATTTTCTTAATTATACACTTTAAAATTTATTTTTCAAATACTTCTTTGTATACTTTGTTTTCTAAATTTTGCATTATTTTATAATCTTTATCTGTTTCATGATCATATCATAAAATATGTAATATCGAATGAATTATTAATTTATAAAATTCTTTCTCTGTTCAAAGTTTATATTCTTTTCATTGAGAAATAATTTTATTTTCTGATAGAATTATTTCTCAGGCTAGATCATCTTTTTTTAAATTTTTAAAATCATCAAAATAGTGAAAACTTAAAACATCTGTTGTTTTATCTATATTTCTATAATCTTTGTTCAATTTTTGTATACTATTATCATCTAAAAATACTATATTTAGTACTCAATTTTGTTCTTTTTTTACTATTTTAGAAATAATTTTAAATATATTGTCAATAGTTTTTGTGTTATACTGGAAAGATGGCTTATATAAGATATTATACTTAAACATTTTAGTTATTAATTAATAAATTATGTATTAATACTAGCTTATTTATTTTACAAAAAAATCAATATTATTATAATATTTATGTCTGTTTTAGAGGTGGCAGGTCAATCTCAATTTTCCTTACACTCGTATAAACAGTAAGTGGTTCTCTAGTAGTTATTTTAATGAGGGTTGATTCTTTCAGATGAATAACAGGCTACTTACAAAATTTCTTTTAATTAAGGAATACAAATACTTTGGCTGACCTTATAATGGACTTTTAAAATTCAAATTTAAATTTATAATTTTATTGTAGATTTAAATTTGAATTTTTTAATATTGTTTTTATAGTGTAGGGACTATTATAATAGTTAAATTGCTTTTTATGTATAATATAAAAGAAAAAAAAGAATGTACTTTTTTGAGTGATGAGATATCTATAAATAAATATTTAAAATATAATTAAAAAATAATATGTGATGCCAATGAAGCCAAGAAGTTAAAACTCCTTATGTAAATGAAAACTGTATAGGGTGTGGTGCTTGTGTAGCTATTTGTGGAGAAGTTTTTGATTTAGATGATGAATGAAAGGCTTTTGCAAAAGAATGAATGAATACTTGTAATGCTGACTGAATTGATGATGCTATTTGAGCTTGTCCAGTAAATGCAATTCATTATAAAAATTAATTATACAATATTAATTTTTTTTTAAAAGTTTTATTTTTAATAAATTTTGACAATATAGTTTATATAGAATATAATTAACTTGTATTTAAAATTTAACCTTTATATATAATATGAAAATACAAAAAACAAAATTAGGTTTTACATTGATAGAACTTATGGTAGTTATCACTATTATAGGTATTCTAGCAACAGGTGCTGTTTCTGTTTATACTTCTCAAATACAAAAAGCAAGAGATAGTAATAGGAT
>CAZCCA010000032.1:0-4880 GCA_964497215.1 uncultured Candidatus Peribacteria bacterium
ATAAAAAATAAAATTATAATAAAATAAAAAGCAGAATATTCTGCTTTTTATTTTGTAATTATATTTTTTTAAATATAATTAAATTAAATATTTATGAATAAATATTTACATGAAAAAAACAAAAAAAGCATTATCTATAATATTTATCTTTATTAGTTATTTATTAAGTATTACAAATATAAGTAATGCTGATTTTTGAAGTTTAAGTTCTCTTGATTTATATAAAAATATAGATGCTTGAATTAACTGATTAGTTATTCAAATGACTAATTATGAATTAGAATGATGAAATGAAAAAAAATGAATTCTAAATTGAATAAATAAACTAGCAAAGAAAAATTGAATTGAAGAATGTTTAGATGAATCAAAAAAAATATCAGTTGATAAATTTAATAAAATAATAAGTAATGAGTCTTGAGTAAATACATCTGAAATAATCAAATTATTTAAACCAGACTGTAATAATGGTAATGTTTCTATAAAACTAATAAATCAATATTCAGATTTATTTACTTTATACTCAGATATAAAAACATCTACTGCAAAAGATAAATCAGAAAAAATCTATAAATTATCTCAAATTTGAATTTATTCTGATTGAAATGAAGAAAATTCATGATTTGATTTAATTAAAGATATAGAAGAAATAGATAAAATAATCTTTGCAAATGTTATAGATTATGAATGAGAACAAATAGATAGTATAGATAAAACATTAAATGCATTTTTTGAACCTTTAAATAAAAAAGTAGATGAACTAACAACACCAAAAAATTTTGATACAACAGATAAAGCAGATCAAACAAATAATATAGATAATACAATTTATTCACCTAAAAATCAAGAAACAGATAAAGATAAAATAATAAATACAACTAGTAACTATATTTGTCCACCAAAAAATAAAAATGATAATTGATTATCATATGATGCTTTACAATGATTATTAAATAATATAAATACAGATATTAATTGATGAATAAATAATAATATTTGAAATAATGATTTAGATAATAACAATCAAGTAAATAATTGAAATAATAACTCTGATTCAGATAAAAAAAATAAAAATAATTGAGCCTATCAAAAAGTAACTGATAATTCTATTTGGCCTTGTGATAATTTCTTTTGTATAATGATTGATTTTGTAACATATGAACATAGTTTATTTTGAGGATGAGAAGATATAACTATAGAATATTTATTAAATAGATCAAATAAACATCTTTCTAAATTTGCAGCTACATCATTAATTCCTGCAAAAATGTGAACTAATAACTTTGAACTATGACTAAAAGATTTAAATTTACCAGATATATTTCATCTTAGCTTTCAAGTTTCAACAAAACCAATTCCAATTCTAAATATTGAAAAACAATGAAAAACTGATAATAGTGAATTTTGAGTTAAAAATATGCTTGAACAATATTATGAAGCATATTGATTAGATTATAAAAGAAGAAATAATCTAGATGCTTTTGTAAAATTTGAAGCTGATAAACAATGAACAAATAATTCAGTATGATTAGCATACAAAAATTTTTTAAATAAACAGAAAGAAAATGATAATATTGCTAATGAAAATAAAAAAAGATTATTAACTTTACAAAAAGCTATTGAATCAAAAGTTTCTTATTGAACAATATGAACATTTGAAGAACAATTTACTGAGCTTGATAAATTTACTGTTTGAATTATTAATTATTCAAATACTTTAGATTGATTAATAAGACAATTAAATAAAGTTCCAATTGATAAAAACTAAATCATGAAAAATAAAATAATATTAATTATAACTATAAGCATATTTACTTATCATAATACTTTTGTAGCTTGAGCATGTCTTATAAAAGACAAAAGTGCTCCAGCTTTATTAGAGTATATAGAAAATAATAGAATAGTTATAAAAAATATTACAAATGAAATAGTTAAATCTAAAAACTCTGCTGAACAAAAAAAATTATCATGATATTCTAAATGGAAAAAAGATACAGCTGAAGATTTCAATAATAAAGCAGAAGAAACATCAAGTATTTTTAATGAAATTTTCAATTTTAGATGATATTATTCATACTTCAATTATTATGTAACTTATCCTATATTTAATGAAATTCCTTATCAAGTAAAAAGAGATTATAGATTACTTGATAATGAATGAAAATGAATGACTAACTATCTTAAACAAATTAATAAAAATTGAAGTTCAAATATTATTATAAAAAATCCTTGTAAATGAATTACAAAATGACTAGATAAATGTGAAACTCAATTAAATAACAAAAGATCTATAGATATATTATGAAAATTAATCAAAAATAATGATAAAATTCTAGATATGTATAGAAATTCAGTTATGTGAAATGATGATGATTATGATATAGATAATTTTATTCTAGTAGAAAAAGATTTTATAGACCAAATACAATTAAAATATTATTCACAAATAGCAGTGTCAGAATGTAATAATGAAGAATGAGGATTCTTTAAACAGATTAGCCAAGCAATAAAAGATATAAAATTAATAAATAAAGAGTGAGAAGACTGAATAAAAAAATGGCAAGATGCTTTTGCCTTGTTAATATGAAATAAACCTGATGAAGAAAACAAGATAGAACAACAAAAATTAAAAGAATATTTAAATGATAATTGAATTCCTTCTGATAAACAAGCTATTATAATGAAAAATCTAAAAGAAACTAATTCTAATTGATTTTCAGCAAATAATAACTTTATAACATATAGTTTTAATGCAACAAAAAAGAAATTAAAAAAGGATATAGCATTATGGAAAAAACAATATATATGAGATGCTATCCCTAAAAATACAAAAAAAATTGCTATAAATGAAATATGAAAAATAACTGATAATTCAGATATAACAAGAAATATAAAAGTAAATATAGATAACTTATATGAGTCAGAACTACCTTTTATATGAGTATGAAATGTATCATCAGAAACACTTAGAGCAAAAATAATTTCTTCTCATTTTAATATACAAGATAGTATAAAAGTATTAGAAGAAACATTAAAAATATCAACCAAAGTTTGTAATTCACAATGATGATGATGAAAATGTGATTAATTTAATTAAATAAAAAAAATAAATGCTAACAAAAGAAGAAATTAAAATAATGAAATCAAATGCTAAAGTACATAAAAAAGTATTTGATGAAATTAAAAAAATTATAAAAGACTGAACAACAGCTATTGAAATAGATAAATTATGTTGAAAAATAGCAAGAGAGCATAATGTATTATGCTGATTTAAAGGAGTATATAACTTCCCTGCAAATATATGTATAAGTGTAAATGATGAAGTAGTACATTGAACTCCTAGAAAATGATTAGTTTTTAGAGATTGAGATTTAGTAACTTTTGATTTTTGAATAAAAGATAAATGAATATGAATAAATACTGATGCTGCAATTTCATTAGTAGTTTGATGAGATGATAAAAATCCTAGAGCAGCCAAACTTATTGAAGCAAACAAAAAAGCACTATATGCATGAATTGCTCAAGCAAAAGCATGAAATAAAGTCTGAGATATATCAGCAGCTATACAAAAAGAAATAGAATGAGCATGATACAAAGTTGTAAAAGACTTAACATGACATGCTATTTGAAAAGAATTACATGAAAAACCATATATTCCAAATTTTTGAAAAGCAGGTTATTGAGCAACTCTTCAAAAAGGTATGACACTAGCAATAGAACCTATTTTATGAGAAACAAGTTGACAAATAGTAGATAAATGATCTTGGGAAATTTATATAAAAGACTGAAGTTTATGAAGCCAATATGAACATACTATTTTAATCACAGACTCAGAACCTGAAATAATTATTTAAATAAACTATATTTGATATAGTTTATTTTTTTATTAAACTACTTAACATAATATAATAATTAAAAATAAATAAATGTTATTTAATCAAGCTCATTTAAAATTTTTAAATTATCTAGAAGTAATTAAAAATAAATCACCTAGAACAATTGAACAATACAATAGACATTTAGAAAAATTTCAATCATTTTTAATAGATTCAAAAAATGATATTACAAAATTTAAAGTCCAAGATATAACACTAGAAATTTCTGAAAATTTTAGAAGTTATTTATATGAAAAAAATAGAACTATTTCTATAAAAACAGCTAATGCATATATGATAACACTTAGAAGTTTTTTGAAATTTTTAGAAAAAAAATGATTTAAAAGCCTATCTGCAACATCAATTGATTTAATAAAAGCAGAAGAAAGACATGTTGAGTTTCTATGAAAAGAAGAATTAGAAAGATTATTTAAAACACCAGACACAAATACTATAATTTGAACTAGAGATTTAGCAATAATGGAATGTATTTATTCTACATGATTAAGAATATCTGAATTAACAGCTCTAAATATTTCAGATATAAATTTAAAAAGAAAAGAGTTTGCAGTTAGATGAAAATGAAAAAAAATAAGAGTAGTATATTTAACAAAACATGCAGCTAAACTCATAGAAAATTATCTAGAAAAAAGAACAGATCACTTTTCTCCCCTTTTTATAAGACATAATATAAAACATAATAATATATTAGAAGATGAAAAAGTAAGATTAACAAGATTTTTTATAACAAATATGGTTAAAAAATATGCACAAAAAGCATTTATATTAAAAAATATTTCAGCACATACTCTTAGGCATTCATTTGCTACAACCTTATTAAGTAATTGAGCAGATTTAAGAGCAATTCAAGAAATGCTATGACATGCAAGTATTACAACTACTCAGGCTTATACTCATGTAACAAATAAAAAATTAAAAGAAGTTCATACAAAGTTTTTTAAATAAAAGAAGATATTAAATAAATTTAATATCTTCTTTTTGTATTTT
>CAZCCA010000032.1:4980-7026 GCA_964497215.1 uncultured Candidatus Peribacteria bacterium
TTTTTGTATTTTTTAATTCAATTAAAGCTTTTTCTAAAATCATTATTATATAGTTAATATTATATAAAAATTATATCATATATATTTTTATTTAAAAGTTTATTTTTAAAATATTTTATTTATAATAAACTAAAGATTATTTATAAAAAATAAAAAATGAAATTAATAGTATGATTATGAAATCCAACAAAAGAATATGAAAAAACTAAACATAATGTATGATTTCTATTTTTAGATTATTTTAAAGAAAAAGAAAATTTTTCAGAATTTAAAAATGAAATTAAATTTAAAGCAGAAATTTCAACATGAATATATTCATGAGAAAAAACAATTTTATTAAAACCAATGACATATATGAATCTTAGTTGAGAATCTATTAGAAAAGTGATAGATTTTTATAAAATAAATTTAGAAGATATAATTATAATATATGATGATTTAAGTATGGATTTTTGAAAAATTAGATTTAGAGATAAATGAAGTGCTTGATGACATAATTGAGTAAAGTCAATTATTCAACATATTTGAGATAATTTTAAAAGAATAAAAGTATGAATATGATTTAATTCAAATTATGAAGTATCAGACTGGGTATTATCAAAATTTAAAAATGAAGAATTAGAAGAATTAAACCATTTGGTATTTGAAAAAACTTATATACTACTTAAAGAAAAAATATAAAAATGAAAAATAAAATATATATAATTTGAATATGATGAATATGAATATCTGCAATTGCTAGATATTATAATTCTATATGATATCAAGTGTATTGAAGTGATATAGTTGAATCTGAACTAACAAATAAATTATCAAATGAATGAATAAATATTCATATATGAGAAAGACCTGAAATAATTAATAATGATTATAGTCTTATTATTTATACTGAAGCAGTACCAAAAACTCAATTAGAACTAGAAAAAGCAATAAAACTAAAAATTAAAATAAAAACATATCCTGAGGCATTAGCAGATATAGCAAATAATAAAAAACTTATATGAATATCATGAACACATTGAAAATCAACAACAACTTCATTAATTAGTATTGTCTTAAAAAATTCAGATATAAATTTTACATCAGTAGTCTGAACCTTATTAAAAGAATTTGATAATAAAAATTTTTTTCATAGATCAAATAATACAGATGAAGAATATTTTATTTTAGAAGCATGTGAATATAAAAGAAGTTTTTTAAAATATAAACCAACAGTTTGAATAATAACAAATATTGAAATTGATCATTTAGATTATTTTAAAGACTTAAAAGATTATATATCAGCATATCAAGAATATATAAATAATATATATCCTTGATGATTTGTAATTTTAAACTGAGAAGATAAAAATTGTAAAAAGTTATTATGATTAAGAAGTGATATAAATTATATAGAAGTTTATAATGAGTATTTTAGACATAATTGACAAAATATTTCTTACCCTATTTTAGACATAAAAATTCCTTGAAATCATATTTTATTTGATGCAAAAATAGCATATATTGTTTGACATATGATTGGTTTAGATGATAAAAATATAGTAAAATCACTTAATCAATATTCATGAGTTTGGAGGAGAATGGAGAGGATTTGAAAAACTGTCTACAATAATATTTTAATGAGTGATTATGGACATCATCCTACAGAAATTAGTCTAACATTAAAAGCAATAAAAGATAACAATATAGACAAAAAAATATTAACTGTATTCCAACCTCATCAATATTCTAGAACTTTTGAACTACTTGAAGATTTTAAAAATTGTTTTCAAAATACAGATGAATTAATAATACCAAATATTTATGAATCAAGAGATACAAAAAAAGATAAAGAAAAAATAAACACTGAAATATTTATAGATAATATAAAACATGATAATAAAATTAATTGAGAAAATTTTAAAAAAACTCTTGAACTAATTCAAGAGTGGGATAAGAAAAATAATTTTTGAATTATTTTACTTATGGGAGCTTGAGATATAGATGACTTAAGAAACAAAATAAAAACTAGCTAAAGCTAGTTTTTATTTTGTTTCTTTTTCTATT
>CAZCCA010000033.1:0-6684 GCA_964497215.1 uncultured Candidatus Peribacteria bacterium
TCAAATTGCTTGTATTAGTCAAACATATCAAGTTCAGATTATTCAGATTTTCATAGTGTTATTTTAGTAAGTAAAGTATATTATGAATTTTCTATCACTTTTTAATCCTCCTAATTTCCCCAATAAATCCCTTCAATTCTCTAAAATTAATAATCCCAAAAATCCCAAACCAAACTAATCATATTATAAACATATAAAAGAAACTAATTCATCTACTCAGTCACTCAAAAAGTGGTATTATAAAATAATTAGAAAAAATTCATAATCATCATAACAAAACTATGTTTTTACTCAAAAATATATAATCAAAATGACTAAAATATTTTTTTCAAAGTTTTATTTCACTCATTATCCAAATCAAAATCCACCCAAAACTTGTAGCTAAGGCAGCTCAATATACTCATATATAGTTTATAAATATTATATTTGCTATAAAGTTAAATAAAAGAGCTATAAGTATGATTTTTAATCTATCTTTTACTTTTCAGATTCAAGCTAGGATATTAAAATTTATTTGTAGTAGGAAATTAAATACTAGAAACAACATTGAATATCTTAAAATATTTCATGATTCTATATATTTTTCTCAAAAAAGTATATAGGCTATAATTTGTGCAAACACAAAGAACAATATATTAAATGCTAAAGAAACTCATATAAAGTTTTTTTGCATTATTTTTTTTGCTAGTTTTATTTTAGTATAATCTTTTTTTGCATTTAATTCTGAAAAAACAGGGAAGAGTAATCAAAATATTGGTCATATAAGCATAAATGGTATTCATATAATACTTAGGTAGTTTGAATAATATCATGCTTGTTCAGTATTTAAAAGATAGATGATCATCTGCATATCCATTTGGCTAAGCAGTGTAGCTGCTTGTGCTGCTATAAATACCACTATTGCATATGAAAATATTTTTTTAAATAGTTTTTTTGAAAAAGTATAAGGAACTTCTTTTAGAAATTTTTTATAGTATCTAGTATAAAAGAAATATATTACAAAAACAATTCAAAAATAAAGTCATCATATCCATGCATATGAAAAAGTAATGATATTTCATATATCTAAATAAGAAACTATTAATATAGATATTAATATAAATATCATTCTAGAAAATTCTGTAAATTTATTTAAAAATGTATTTTGAACTACTCAGAAAAATCAGTTAAATATTTGAAATATATTTATTCAAAGAAAATACAAACAAAATATTTTTAATATATTTGATGCTTCTGCTGATTTGAAGTAGTGAAGTGATAGATAATCTGCTCATAAAAATAAAAATATTGCTATAATAGATCCAGTTATTACTTGGGTTAAAAAAGCATAAGATATAATTGTTTTTACTTTGGAATAGTTTTTTTTCTCAATATATTTTGGTATAAAATAATTCATACTTTCTGTCATTCAAAAATCATTAAAACTTGAAAGTAGAGTTATAAGACTAATAATTCAATATAAAATTCAAAGTTCTGAAACTGAAACATTTCCAGATATTATTATCTTTATAATATATCAAATTGGAGCAATAATAAAACTAAAAAGATAAAGCCAAAAACCTTTTTTGATAAATTTTTCAGATAATGTTTTGTGTTGGTCTATCATAGCTATAAAAATTTGCAATAAATATAATATATATAATGTTGAAGAATTTATTCTTCTGATTCTCTATTTATTGTTTTTCCCATGGTATAAAAATTTATTCATTTGATTATATCTTTCTACACTCATTATAACGGCTTTTGGTTTATTATTATTCATTATAAAAACTTCTCATAAATCATTTGTAGTATCTAAAACACTTTTTGTTTTAGTTTTTAAATCAGTAGTTGAAAAATATTTTTTTTCTATTATTTGAGACATAGATATACAATTAAGTATTAAATTATGTACTTAATTATATGTAAAATAATGTCTTGTCAAATAAAAAAATAGTAAAAATAATTTTATATATGAGAATAATTCTTATTATTAAACTTTTTAACATAAAAGTAAAATTTTATTTGTCATTTTTATTTTAAATAATAGAATTCTTTAAAATATTATTTTCTAATACATAATTAATTATGGTATCATATTTATTAAAAATATTCACTTTAGCTATTTTTAGTTTTATTGTAATTTACTTTTATTACTTTGTTTATCCAAATCATATTGAAAATTTTGATGGTTATTTATTTTATATAATTATTATTTCTATAATTTATGGGATTTACAAATTTTTCCAATTAGAATTTAATGAAGATTGAAAAGCTAAATTCTCATTATTAAAAATTTTATGATTATTCTTTTTGCATTTAATTATATTATCTGGATTATTTTTTAGTTATAATTGACTATCTGTTTGATTATGATTTAATTTAATTTTGGATATTGTTTTTTATAGTTTTTTACCTATTGTATTAGTAATAGTTTCATTATGATTTTGAAGAAAATTATTAAAATTTTTACCTCATTCAAAAGAAGAAACTGATATTTATAGATTTATACTATCTTTTGGATTATGAATTTTTTCTTTTATAAGTTTGCTTGCTATTTTTTGAATTCTTGGTTTTTATAATTTTTATACTGTATTTTTTATATTATTTTGATTTATTGTATATTCTTATAAAGAGTTAATAGAAATTTATAAATGATTTTTAGACTATAAAATAGAGTTTGATATAGAAGAATGAAGTTATTTAAAACTTATTTCTACAGAGTTTTTATTTTTAATTTCTACTCTTGTTTTATCTGTTAGTTTAATTTCTATTGTTAGACCTTTTCCTATTTGATGGGATGATCTTTGAGCTTATATGAATATTCCTCATTTAATGGCTCAAGCAGGTACTATTATGGAAACAGGTTGAATGGTTCCTTGGCAAACTTTTACATGAATAGGTTATTTACTTAATTCTCCAACTCAAGCTTTTTTCTTGAATAATGTTGGTTGATTTATGAGTTTTATTTTGATTGTTTTAATTATTTCAGATTTATTAAAAGTAAATATCAAAAGTAATAATATAAATGATAAATTATGATTTATAAAAACTAAAACTTTTTTAAATATTCCACTTTTGATGTGAACAATTTTTATTTCTATGCCAATGATTATTTTTCAACAAGCAAAAGATATGAAACTGGATCCTGGTTTATTTTTTATAAGTATAATTGTTTTATATTTATTATTTAAAACATTTAGAAAATCATATAGTAAAAATAATTTCTTTTTATGACTTTTAGATAAATTTAAAAAAGAAAAAAATAGTGAGGATAAAATAAATAATTTAAACTATTTTCTTGATAATAATGATTTTTTAAGTGATAAAAAAGTCACTTATAAACTTATATTTGTTATAGGATTACTTGCTTGATTTGCTTTTGCTATCAAGTTAACAAGTTTACTTTTATTAATTTCAGTAATTGCATTACTTTTTTATACTAAAATTGGTTTTTCTTGATTTTTAGGTTTTTTATGAATATTTATAGCTTTGTTTACAAAAGCTTGATTATGGTCATATATGAATATATCATATGATAAAACAGATATTTCACTTATTAATACTATTAGTTTAGTTGCATTTTTATTAGGAATATTTTTTATAATTATTTGATTTGTTAGACATAAAGAAAATATTAAAAAATTATTAGCTTTAGTTTGAATTTTTATTTTAGGAGCTTTTATTGCTTTATCTCCATGGTTATGAAAAAATATATATCAAGCTTATCCAAATATTTCAGTTTGAACTTTGCTTTGATGAAAATCTGAAAGTTTTAAATTTGAACCTTCAAAAATATTAACAAAAGATGAAATTAAAAAAATAGAAGAAAATAAAATAGCTAGAATAGATAGTGATTGAACTGTAAAAAATGAAGATTTTGGTAGATATTTTGGTTATGAGAAATGAATTAACAACTTTGTTAAACTTCCTTGGAATTTAACAATGCAAAAAAATCAATGAGGTGAATTTACAAATATTTGATTTTTATTCTTAGCATTATTACCTGTATTATTTTTATTTTTACCTTTTAGAAATAAATTTTACTATTTTGCTATAGTTTGATTATTATTTTTTGAATTAGCTATTTTTCAGTTTGGTTTTTTAAGTAATTTTTTAGCTAGTATAGATTTACCTTTTGGTTATTTAATTTTATTATTACAATATTTAATTTTACTTGTATTATTTATTTATTGATTAAAAGTAGAAGATAAAGAAAATACTTGAAAAATTAATCTATTTAAGTTAAATTTAATTTTTGCTGGATTATATACATTTTTATGGTCTATTTCTGCATATTGAATAGTATGGTATGGTATAGTAATGTATTTTTCATTTTTGTTAATGATTGCAATTCCTTTATACTATCTTAGTAGTTATAAAGATGATATGAGTGAAAAAGAGTTTTATATAAAGTTATTTTGAAGTTTAGTTTTTTCTTTGATAATAGTTATATATATTGTTAATTCTGTTATTCCACATAGTTTTAATAATCTTAAAAATGCTTGATATAAAGAATTTAAAACTGGTCAAGTTAAAACAGTAGAAGCTCCATTTTTATATCATAGTGAATATTTAAAAATACTATTTGTTTTAAATATAGATAATTCTAAAAGGGAAGATTTTTTGAATGAATTTATTAATAATGATATTAAAAAAGCAGTTTCAGGAATTACAAAAATGGATATTTATACTATAAAAAATATTTTAATACAATTAGAAAAAGAAAATAAAATTTTAGCTAAATCAGCTAAAAAATCTTTAATGAATATTTATAAAAACATCTCAAATCCACCAAAAAAATATAGAAATAATTTAGCTATTTATAGAATTTGAACTTTTTTAGCCTATCATATCTCAGAAAATAATAAGAGGTTGATGTCAGATGGATTATTATTTAAGTTTAATGATTATATTTATAATAAAGATATAGATAAAACTGTAGAAAATTTTAAGAAATTATGAGTTTGATATTTATTAGCTGATTTAAATGCTGCAACTATAGATAGAGATACAAGGCGTAATTTAACTAAAAGATATGAAAAACTTTTATCAACTTTTAGAAGTGATAAATTAGAGTTAGTTGAAACTGATAGTATTTGTTTAAAACTTGCTTTAGAAAATTGGAAAAAATCTGAAAAAACGGAATCTGATTATAAAAATTATATGATGATTGCATGAGTAAATTATGAAAGTTATGATAAAAATTGAAAACAAATAAATAGATGAGTTAAATTATTTGCTTGTTATAAAAATATAAAAAATCTTTTAGAAGCTTGAAAAATAGATAAAAATAATTATCCTTATTTAATGTGATTAAATAATTATATTAGATCAAATTTAGATAAATTTAAATCTGAAAATGATTTATATGCTTTTTTACAAAAGTATGTTACACATGGATATAAAGTATTATTTAAAATTAAATAGAAAATAAAATGCATAGAGGTTTAACCTCTATGCATTTTATTTTCTGGATCATATTTTTCCCAAAAATTATTTCTAAATTGTTCATATGTATTTTCTAAAATAGCTTGTCTTGCTTTTTTTCATAAATTTATAAGTAAATATAAATTATGATATGATAGTAGTTGCATTCAAAGCATTTCTCATTCTTGAATTAGATGTCTTATATATCATTTAGTATAATTACTACATACTTTACAATTACAATCTGAATCAATAGGATCTTTACTTAGTTTCCATTTTTCATTTCTCAGTTTTATATTTCATCTACTAGTAAATGCTACTCAATGTCTTCAGAGTCTAGTTGGAAGAACACAATCAAACATATCTATTCATCTGTATATTCATTCAATTAAATCTTCTGGAGTACCAACTCACATTAGGTATCTAGGTTTATTTTTTGGTAAAACTGGTTCTATTACATCCATTGTTCTGTACATATCTTCTTTGCTTTCTCATACTGAAAGTCATCAAATAGCAACTCATGGACAGTCGAGTTTTCATATAAATTCAGCACTTTGTTTTCTTAAATCATCATATATTACTCATTGAGCAATAGGGAATAGAGCTTGTAAATATTCTCAGTTTTCTTTTCTTTTTTTATTATTCTCTTTCCATCTTTTCACACATCTTTCAGCCCATCTATGAGTTCTTTCCATTGCTGCTTTTGCATATTCATAACTACTATCTCATGGAGCACATTCATCAAAAGCCATTATTATATCTGCTCATAGATTTGATTGTAAATCCATATTATTTTCAGCATTAAAAAAATGTTTTGATCAATCTATAAAACTTCTAAAATAAACTCAATCTTCAGTTATCTTAACTAAACTTTCATCATTTTTAAAGCTATTTTTATCTCAAGTTTGTCATAGTGAAAATACTTGAAATCATCCAGAGTCAGTTAGAATTGGTTTATTATAATTTTGAAATTTATGTACTCATCAAAAATGTTTAACTATATCTTGTCCAGGTCTTAAATATAGATGATAGGTATTAGCTAGAATTATTTCAGCTCACATCTCATCTAAATCTTCCTTTGTTATTCATTTTACTGTTGCTTTTGTTCATACAGGCATAAACATAGGAGTTTTAAAACTTCCATGTTCAGTAAAAAATTCTCATGCTCTTGCTTTTCAATCAGTATTTTCTAGTTTAAATTCAAACATTTAATAAATATTTATAGTTAAAAATAAGTTTCAAGTATTATATAAAATAAAAAAGATTTACAAATTT
>CAZCCA010000034.1:0-6635 GCA_964497215.1 uncultured Candidatus Peribacteria bacterium
TTTTTTTATAATTTATATAATAATATAATTTATATTATATAAAATATATTATATTTCAATTTTTTTTTTTAGCTGTTTTTTATTGTTTGATTTTTTCTTGAAAACTTTATTTTATGTATGATAAATTAAAAGATATTTTTTGTGAAATATGTGAAATAAAATAAAATATTTGTAAAAATCTAATTATTATCTAAACTAATAATTAGATTTTTTATTTAACAAATTTAAACTATGAATATAAAAAGTAAAACTCCTATATTGTTTTTTGATACAGAAACTACAGGTATCATAAAAGATGATAAATGATGAATTTATTCTAATTGAAAAATGATTCAACTAGCATATAGAGAATTAAAGGATTGAATAAAATCAGATTGAAATATGTTTTTTAATACTGATACAGAAATACAGATTGGAGCTATGGCTGTACATGGAATTTATCCTGAATTATTAGAAAAAAAATCTAATTGAAAATATTTAGATAATGAAGTAAGAGAGAAAATAAATAAAATTTTTTCAGATAAAATATTAGTAGCACATAATATAGATTTTGATAAAGATGTACTTGATAAATCTGGAATTGAATATTCTGATAAATTGATTGATACTTTAAAAGTAGCTAAAATAATGTGGTCTGAATGATTTCTGAAAAATTCACAAAATAAAAGTCCAGAATATGTAAATTTACAATATTTGAGATATTTCTTTGAATTATATGAAATTAATGATGTTGATTGAAAATCTGAATGTACAACTGCTCATGATGCATTTTGAGATGTTATAGTTTTAGAAAATATTTTTTATAATTTATTTGAAATTATTCAAAATGTATTAAATAAAACTGATGAAGAAGTTCTTGAAATAATGCAAGAAATGACAAAAAAAGAATTTACTATGATTGAAGTAATGAGAATAGGTAAGTATAGAGGTAAGACTTTCGAAGAAATTGCAGAAATTGATAGATGATACCTTGAGTGGATTACTAATGCTGATTTTACTGATGATATAAAGTATACATGTAATGTATTGTTATGAAAAATTGAAGATAAAAAATTTTTTAGTTAAAAATTAAAAGAATTTTTCTAATATTTACAAAAGGTAAAATGTCACCAAGATTAGGTGAACATACTTTAAAATGGATGGTTAACACTTTTGGTTCATGAAAAAAATAAAATAAAAAATTAGATTTTAAAATCTCATTTTTTATTTTATTTTAATTATTTGAATACTTGGAATTATTTCATTTCATTTATCAATTCAATAAACAGTTACAATTTCATCTCAATTTTCAACTAACTTTTGTTTTTTTAATATATTTATTGCATTTTCAATATTTTTTTCATTTGATTCTTTTTTTATTATAAATGTTTTTAATCAAAAAAGAATTGTTAGTTTTTTAAGTAAAGAATCTGAATAAGTAAATGTAAATACTGGTAAATTTGGTCTAAATGCTGAAGCTGTTTTTGCCATAAATCATCAATTTGTAAAAATCATTATAGCTCTTGTATTTAAATTTTCAGCAGTGTATATTGCATTTTTTATTAATAATTTTTTATTTTCATGTTCTCCTAAATTTCTTGTAAAATAATCATGTTTATAGTTTATTTGTGTTTCTGAATATTTTAATATATTTTTCATTGTTTTTACAGCTTCTATAGGGTATTTTCATGCAGCTGTTTCTCATGATAACATTGTACAATCTGCTTTTTGCATTGCAGCATTAAATATATCAATCACTTCTGCTCTTGTTGGAATTGGATTATATATCATTGATTCAAGCATTTGTGTTGCAACTATAAAAAATGTTCATGTTTGTTTACATTTTGTTGCTATATTTTTTTGAATTACTGGAAGTGTTTCAAATGGTACTTCTGCTCACAAATCTCATCTAGCTATCATTATTCAATCAGATTCTTCTATTATTTCATCTATATTATCTAATGCTTCTTGATTTTCAATTTTTGATATAATTTGTATATTTTTAGGAGCATTTATTTCTTTTAAATAATCTTTTAGTTCTAATATATTTCAACTATTTCTTACAAAGCTAAGTGCTATGAAATCAGTTCATTTTTCCACTGCAAATTTTATATCTTTTTTATCACTTTCTGTTATACCAGGTAAATGTATTTTTATTCAAGGTAAATTTACATGTCTTTTTGATCAAATAGAGTGTTTATTTAAAGCTTCGCATATAAGTTCTCATGATTTTTTTTCTATAACTCTAACATTTAATAATCACGTATCTATATCTACTATATGTCATATATCTAAGTCAGTTAGTATATATTCATAGTCACAAACTATAACTTTTCTATTTTTATCATTTGTTATATTGTCTTCGTTAGATGTTGTTGTTAGTATAAATATTTCTCATTTTTCTAATGGTATTTTTTCTTCTATTGCTTTTGTTCTTATTTCTGGTCATTTAGTGTCAGTAAGAATTCAAAGATTTGTTTTTCATTCTTTATTTAATTTTTGTACTATATCTAATAGGTTTCAAAAATATTCATAATTTGAATGTGAGTAATTCATTCTTATAATGTTTGCTCATGCTTTATATAATTGTTCAATTTTATCAGCTGAATCTGTTGCAGGTCACAAAGTAGTAATGATTTTTGTTTTTTTAAGTTGTTTCATGAAAAAATGATTAAATAGTTAAATAGAGGTATATTCTATTTAATAAATTTTAAAAATCAAATTTGCTATTGACATATTTATAAAAATATGTAATTAAGATATTGAGATTAATAAAAAGAATTTAATTTTTATAAATTAAATTCTTTTTTTATTTCTTTTAAAATTTGTTTTTCTATTTCTGTTAATGTTTTATTACTACAAAATCAAGCAGCTTGTTTATGTCCTCATCATCAAAAAGTAGATGCTATTTTTGAAATATCATATTCAGGAGTAGATCTAAAACTAGTTTTTACTATATTATTATCTATTTCATGTGATATAAAACATATTTTTACTCAATTTATATTTGCAAAAAACTCTGATATAAGTCATGTAAGCTGTCTGTCATTTGCTCAAACTTTTTCAAATAATGATTTAGGAATAATTGCCCATACAACTTTTTTATTATCAGATATTTTCATTTTGTTAGCTAAAATTTCTCACCATAATTTTGATTGTTCAAAAGTTTTTTTCTTGTAAAATTCATAATATGGTTTTCTAAAATCTGCTCAAAGTTCTATTAATTTTCATGTTACATAGTATGTATTACTTGTAGTATTTGAATTATAAAAAATATTTGTATCAGTATATATTCATGAAATAAGTGATGTTGCTATTTTTGATGTAATATATTTTGTTAGATTTAAATCTTTTAAAATATCATAACATAGTTCACATGTTGATGAATATTCTGGATTAATTATATTTATTTTTCAAAATCATGGATTTGTTTTATGATGATCTATTACAACAAAATCTTTATTATGAAATATTTCTATATTTTCTTTATAATTATTTCATAATTGATCTAGGCTAGCTGCATCAAAACTTATTATTAAATCAGGATTAAAATCATTAATATTTAGATTAGTTTCAATTATATGATTGTATCATGTAAAACTATAGTTATCTAATGGTTCTTCATCATTTATAGCTTTTACTTTTTTGTTTAGTTGTTTTAAAATATCATAAAATGCTGATAAACTTCAAAAAGCATCCATATCCATTCTAATATGGTTTATTAATAATATTTTGTTTGATTTATTTATTAATTCTCATAATTGTTTTATATTTTTTTTCATTATTGTTGATTATTTATATATGAAATTAGTTTAATTGTATTATTTTTTTTGTAAAGTGTGAAATTTAGACAAAAAAAATTGAGTGTACTTGGTAGTATTGACTCAATTTTATCTCATGTCTATTGTTCACTTCCTAGGTAAATGAATTTTTAGCTACTCTAGGGGAACATAGATCAACTTGAAATTCTAATCTTTGAATTTCTTTATGCTTTAAAGCATATATCATTTAAACCCTGTTTGCGTGATTTTTTTAAAGCTAGTCACGATGCTTTTTTGTTTTTATTTTTGTTGAATTGTTTTTCAAATTCTTTTTTTGTTTTTTTTGGCTCGTAGTTATATTCATTTAATAATCAATTATAAATTAATTACTAAATGAATATAACTCTTGCCGTTTTGTTTTTATTTTTGTGAGGTTAACTTACTAGATTTTTGTAAGTACCATTCTGACAGAGAAAAAATGATTTTAATGATCTTTTTGTAAGTCATATTTAACTTACACTTTTATTATAACAGTTTTTAAAAATACATGCTAATTTTTAAAAACTTTTTTATTGCTTTTTTAAATTAATTTTTATTTTTGGCTATTTAAAGCTATAATATATCTATATAAAATTTTTTAAAAAATAAAAAAACTTGTATTTTTGTATAAAAAATGTATACATATTATATGTAAAATATTCTCTTTAAATAGCTATTTTGTTATATTTTTTTATACAAAGATTTTCATTTATTTTAAAATGTTAATAAATAGTTAAATATATTATTTTTACTTTATTTTAAGCTATTATATACTAGTTTTTAATGTTAAAATCTAGTATATAATATATGAATATATTTATTTTTTAACAAAAATATAGTGTTAAATTTATCAAAAAAATATTTAAATATACAAAAAAATGATTTAAATAAGTATGATATTATAAATTTACAAAAATTGATAAAATTTCATTCGGATTTATATTATAATAAAGATGAACCTATTATTTCAGATAGTGAATATGATAATTTATTTAAAAAATTAGAATATTTAGAAAATAAATACAAAATCAAAAATAAGATAAGTGAAAATGTTTGATCTGAGCTAAAAGAATCCACTTTTCAAAAAGTAAAACATTCTAGACCAATGATTAGTTTAGATAATACATATGATGAAGAGGATTTAAGAGATTTTGATGATAGAGTAATTAAAAATATATGAGATACAGAAGTTAAGGATATTGAATATATTTTAGAATTTAAATTTGATTGATTAGGTGTTGAACTTATATATAAGAAATGAAAATTAATTCAGGCAATTACAAGATGAAATTGAATAGAATGAGAAGATGTTACTGCAAATGTTATGCAGATTAGTAATATTCCTAAAAAAATTGATTATTTTAATGATTTAGAGGTTAGATGAGAAGTGGTTATGCCAATTTCTGTTTTTGAAGAAATTAATAAAAATGCTAAGCTTAATTGAGAAAAAGTTTTCTCTAATCCTAGGAATTCAGCAAGTTGAAGTCTTAGAACAAAAGATGTTTCAATTACTAGAGATAGAAAATTACAATTTTTTGCTTATGATTTAACTAATTTTGAAGAATTTAGATTAAAAGAAAATATAAGTGAATATTTTTATGTTATAAAAAAACTTGAATTATTAGGATTTAGTATTTCTAGTTATTTTAAAAAATTGAAATGAATTAATGAAGTGATAAATGCTATAAATAATTTTTGAAAAGTTAAAGAGTCTATAGATTTTGAAATTGATTGACTAGTTTTAAAAGTTAATGATATTTCATTATGGAATACAATATGATTTACTCAACATCATCCAAGATATGCTATATCATATAAATTTCCTGCTGAAATTTTTACAACAAAAATTTTAAGTGTAGATCATCAGGTAGGTAGGACATGAACAATTACTCCAGTTGCAAATTTAGTTCCAGTCAATATTTGATGAGCAATAATTAGAAGGGCTACTTTACATAATTATGAAGAAGTAGAGAATTTAGATGTTAGAATTTGAGATAATGTTTTTATTAAAAGAGCTTGAGAGGTAATTCCAAAAATTATATCGGTTGTAAAAGATACAAAAAGAGATAATTTAGAAAAAATATTACCACCAAAATATTGTCCAAGTTGTAAGACAGAAGTAAAAAAGGATAAAAATAAGGTTAGGTATTATTGTCCTAATAATATTGATTGTCCTGCTAAACATCATGAAAAATTAAGTTTTGCAGTTGGTAAATGATGATTTAATATTGATTGATTTTGAGTAAAACAAGTAGAATTTTTTTTGAATGAATGAATAATTAATAATTTAGTTGATGTTTTTAAACTAGAAGAAAAAAGAACTAGGCTATTAGAACTTGAATGATTTAAAGAAAAATCAGTTGATAATTTAATTAATTGAATTCAAAAAGCAAAGAAAGTAGATATATCAACATTTATAACAGCTCTTTGAATAGCTTGAGTATGAAAAAAAACAGCAAAGACTTTATCTATATTATTTAAAAATAAACAAGATTTAATAAATTTTAATAAAGAAATTGAAGAGATAGAAAGTTTAGATGATATATGACCTGAGATAGCTAAAAATATTATAGAATATTTAAATGTAGAATCACATAAGCAAATAATATATGAATTAGTAGATATTTTAGATATAACATATTATTCAGAGAAAAAAATAGATAAAAAATCTATTTTTACATGAAAAAAAATGTGTATAACTTGAAGTTTTGAGTTAAATTGAAAAAAAATATCAAGAGATGAATTAATTAAAAAATTAGAAAATATATGAGGTAAATTTGTTTGAACAGTAAGTAAAAATTTAGATTATTTACTTGCTTGAGAAAAAGCATGAAGTAAGTTAGAAAAAGCAAATAA
>CAZCCA010000035.1:0-1676 GCA_964497215.1 uncultured Candidatus Peribacteria bacterium
TAGGATCGCTTTGTCATTTTAATCAATTTCTAATTTGAGTAATTTTAGAAATTTTAGCAGCTCAATTTGATCATGGTAAAAAAGGATGTTTACTTAAAAAACTTGATGCTTTTTTACTTTGATTAGACGAAATTCATCATTGTACTTGTCATACTATATTATCCATACTCCTCATACTTTGTCCTCCAAATACTGGTATATTTCATGGAGCTGATGTTGCAATTTGTCATACTTTTGTACCAAATTGATGTAGTGGCTCTACTATGGTCTTTGTTATTTGAGATGTTCTCATTGCAGCCATAACTGATCACCATAAGACTACAATAGAAAATAATTTAAGTATTAATGCTCATATAGCATCCCTTGAAGTATTTCATAACTTAGCAAATGTTTCTATTATAGTTCAGTCAGTTCAAGTAGCTCATTTAATAGTATAACTAATTTGATTATCACCATTTCAAATAATTATTGTACTTGATTCATTGTCTGCACTTGTACTAATATTTTTATTTTTTGCATCAGTAGCTTCTTGAGGTAAACCTGTTCATACTATATATATAAAAAGCATTCAAAAGCTAAGTGCTAGCATAGTATATACTGGAACCATAGCTAATGCTATAAATTCCTTTAAATTAAACTTGGCAAAAAATCAATCTCATCAATCTTTTTTATCAAAAAAATACATTAATCAAAATACAGGAGAAAGCATCATATATATCCATATATATATTCATCTTATCATTAAAACTAATGCTAATGCTACAAGTAATATAAAAAATATAGCAAGAAATAATACATCAAAAATTAATTTCATTGCAACATCAGCTATAGTTCAAATAGTTGATTGATCCTTAAACTTTATTTTATCTACATTTTCAATTCACATAACTCAATGAGTATAATATGCAATTGTTCAATAAATTGCTGAAGAAGAGTTTCAAATAGATAGTAATTTAGATAATTCAATTTTTTCTCAATCAAGAGGACAATCATCAAATATTCATTTTTCTCATCATTTAGATGATATATCAATAGTACATTTTTTTGGTATTTTGACCATATCTAATCAATTTTTATAATCAGGAAAAGTATCATGTGGAAGAGATACAGCTGATATAGTTAAAATTGCTGAAATAGATAATATAAATTGTACTAAAAACCATGTAAAAGGTACTATTAAAATTCATACTATAAACTTTGGTAATGCTTGCTTCAACTGATATTGGTCAGTATTTTTTCAAATAATATTCATAAATGCAATCCAAATCAACAAAAATGCAAAAATAAAATAAACTATATTTGAAACCATTATCCAAATAGTTTTAAACTTTTCATTCATTCAAAATAAACTACCATTAACCCATTCAGGTGATAAAAACATAGTAGCTAAAGCTGTAATCAATCATGTAAATAATGAAATTACACCTAGAAAAGCATTTGTTCATTCAGCAATTGATTGTGCTGTAGAACTACTAGAAGCTAAATCTCAAGAAGCTGCAAAACTAAAATCTGTAAATAAAAATGAAAGATAAAAAAATAGAGTTATATAAATTAAAACTATTTTATTTTTTTTAAAAAATCCTTTAATATGTGATAAAATCATAGTATTTGTAAATTATAACAAATTAATTACTATTATAATATTATCATAAAAATTTTATCAGTGCAATAAAAAA
>CAZCCA010000035.1:1776-3760 GCA_964497215.1 uncultured Candidatus Peribacteria bacterium
AAAACTAGATTTTTAAAATCAAATCTAGTTTTTTAAAAAATTATCATAATTTTTTCTTTAATATTTCATTAAATATTTTTGGATTTCATTGTCCTTTACTTGCTTTCATACATTGTCATACAAAATAACCAAATATATTTGTATTTCATCATTTATAATCTTCAACTTGTTTAGTATTATTAGCTATTACTTCATCTACTATAGCTTCTAATGCTCACATATCATTTTTTTGTCTTAAATTATTTTCATCAACTATTATATCAGTTTCTCAACCATTATTAAATAACTCTTCAATAACTTGTTTAGAATTAGTAGAAGATAATTCATCTTTGTTAACTAATTCAATAACCTTTGCTAATTCTTTAATATCAAATTTTAATTCATTTATAGAATTTATATCTTCAGATTCATTAATCAAAGCAAGAAGTATAGTAGTCATATAACTACAAGATTTTTTAGGATCATTAGTAAGTTTTACTAATTCATCAAAATATTCTGATAAATCTCTAGTTACAGTAAGTATTCTAGCATCATCTTTACCAAGTTTATATTCATTTAAATATCTTAATCTTTTTTCTATTGGTAATTCTGGTAAAGTTGCTCTTGCTTCATTAATAAAATCATCATCAAGCTCAATAGGTAATAAATCTGGTTCTGGAAAATATCTATAATCCATAGCATCCTCTTTACTTCTTTGTGTTCTTGAAGTTCAAGTAATATCATCCCATCATCTAGTTTCTTGATCAACTTCTCATCAAGCATCTAGTATCTTTGCTTGTCTTTTTGATTCATGATCTATAACTCTACCTATAGCTGAAAAACTATTTACATTTTTTGTTTCTGTTCTATTTCATAATTTATCAGATCATTCTGGTGCAAGTGATATATTTACATCACATCTCATTTGTCATTTTTCCATATCAGCATCAGATACTCATGCAGCTCTCATTAGTTTTTGAAGCTCTTTTAAAAATTCCATTACTTCTTCTTTTTCATGAAAAACTGGATCAGTAACTATTTCCATAAGTGGAGATCAAGCTCTATTATAATCACAAAGTGTTTTTCATCATGAATGAATAAGTTTTCAAGCATCATTTTCTAAATGCATATGATGAATAGCAAATTCTCTAACTTCATCATTAACAATTACTTTTACACTTCATTTTCATACTATTGGATGATATAATTGAGTAATTTGATATGCATTTGGATTATCAGGATAAAAATATGTTTTTCTATCAAATCTAGAGAATTTATTAACTTCACATCACATAATCATACCACCAATCAACCCTAATCTAACTACTTCTTTATTTAAAGTAGGTAACATGCCTGGAAATCACATACAAACAGAGCAAACATTCTCATTTGGTTCTTCAGCTAAAGCAACTGCATTTTTACAGCTACAAAACATTTTTGTTTTTGATTTAATTCTTATATGTATTTCAAGTCATATCGTTTTTACATATTTTCACATCAATTTTTTATAATTACAATCTAATACTGTCTAAATATAACTAAATATAAAGATTTTTCAATTAATTTTTTTCATTTTTCTTGATTTTAAAAAACAATATGATAAAATACTATCAGTAAAAAGTAGTTGGATTTACCAAAACCTTTTTAATATTAATTTAATAATTTATATATAATATGGAAATACAAATAAAAATACACATTTGAAATGAATTAACTGATTCAAAAGAAGTTGTAGAAAGATTAGTATCTGAAAACTTAGAAAATAAATTAGATCAATATCTAAATAAATTTAATAAAGCAGATGCTGAAGGTATTATTGAAATAACTACAGATAAAAATAAAAAATGATTGTTTAATGCAAAAATTCAAGCAAATCTTGATGGTAAATCATATAGATTTGAAAGAGAAGATTATAAAAAATTAGATGATTTAATTAATCATTTATTTGATCATTTTAAAGAATCTTTATCAAAAGAAAAATAAAAAAAATGACAATACAAAATTT
>CAZCCA010000035.1:3860-6358 GCA_964497215.1 uncultured Candidatus Peribacteria bacterium
AGTTAATGTAGAAATCTTATTAGCTTTACAAAGTATTTTTGACTGAAATTTTGGAAATATATTTAAATAATTTGAAGCATTGTCTAAAATAGTAATTATATTTTTATCATATAATTCTTTTACTCATTTATCAAAACTAGATAATTCATAATCATCATTATAAAAATCTCATAGAACTATATTAAATTTATCACTTATTTTTTCCTCTAACTTATCAGATTCTAAAGATAATAAAGCAGGTAAATAATAAGGGAAATTTTCTAAATAATTTTGTGCTCAAATATCTGATGATAAATAAAGTAAAAATGCATTTGCAAGATCTAAATTTTTAGTATCTTTATTTATTACAAAATAATTATAATTTACTAAAGTTTTCCCTTCTCAAGAAAAATAATGAGGAAAAGGTACAGCTTGCAAGAAGTTTTTACTAAATCAATTTTTAGCAATTTTATTTATTAAACTAGGATATCAAACTACCATAAAAGTTTCACCTCTAGAAAAAAGATCAAGTGAAGTTTTTCAAAATTTAGCTAATTCATTAAATCTTGAATTAAATCAATTGTATCAATTAATATCTCAAAATAAGAAATATGATGATATTGATTGCTTTAATTTATTTCAAGTAACCTTAGATAAAGAATCTACTCAATCTTCAAGCATAAAAAATTGTGTAACTATATCTCAAGCAGAATATACAGTTGAACCATTTCATATTCAAATTGGAATTAAATTTGGTTTTTTATTTTTTAAATTTGCAACTACATTATTTAAAGCTGAAAGTGAAGTTAATTCAGAAGCTTTAACATATCTTCTATTATAAAAAATTCATAAAGTTTCATATCATACAGGTACTCATTTCAAAAATTCTTGTGTTTTTTCTCACTCTGTAGTAGATAATATTAAATCATCTGAGAATACTCATTTAAATTTTTTTCTAAAATCATTTGGATTTAAATATTTTGGATTTATTCAAATAGTCTGATTAGTAAATACAGAATATTTTTCATTATTATTTAAAACAAATACATCTGGAGCTTTTCATGAAGCAATTGCAGACATCAAAGTCAAATTATAATCATCAAAATTTGAAAAAACTTCAACTTTTATATTTTTCTTTGAATATTCTTTATTTAATGATTTAAAATCATTAATAACTTGATTAGCTCAATCAAGATTATCTCAAATCATCCAAATACTAAAATCAGATGGAGCATTATTTGCTGATTTTGAAGATTTTCATTTATTTAAAGATGATATAATAAATAAAAGTAATCATAATAAAATTAGTCAAATTATAGCAAATATAAGTTTATTTTTATTCATATTTATATATTAGATAATAGATGTAAATGTATATGCATAACCTCTTGTCATCATTTTTCTCAAACATTAAATTGAAGTTTATATCAATCCTCTATTCATAAATCTTTTGCTACTTTTTTTGCAACAAAAAACATTTCAGCTATCAAAAATCTATCAACTTCTTGTATATCATTTATAGTAGGAATTATTTTTTTAGGAATAATTAATAAATGAGTTTTTGCTTTTGGATTAATATCCTTTATTACAATAATATCATCTTGTTCATAAATAATATCAGCTGGAATTTCTCTATTTATAATTTTCATAAATAATGTCATAATCTTTAAATTAAAAATTAATTTCTTTTGTATCAAATAAATTATAGTTTTGAATTTTTGTAGTATTATTAGTTCAAAAAATAATTAATGTATATCAAAGTAAGGATAAAATAATTAAAAAAACTAATAAAACATTAGTGATTTTTTCTATATGATTAGAAAAATTTTTAAATTTATATGCATGTATTTTAGCAACTATAAAAAGTCACCATATTAAAACTATTGATAATGTAAAGATTCATAAATTCATTAATAACATAAAAGAAAAAAATAGTAAATAAAAACTAAATTTAAATAAATTTAACAAAATTATTATATATCATATTTTATATTTGCAAAATTTAAAATTCTTTGTTATAATGGTATAGAAATAATAATAGCTTATAAATTAATTAATAAATATGGCTGAACTAAAACAAAACTGAAAAACTTTTATAATAGCTGATGAAATATTAGCTGATTATAAAGAATTAGTAGATTTAATTCTTGCAACTGAATCTATGGATGATGATGAAAGACAATATTGGTTTGATATTATGCCTTCAATGACAGATGAACAAATAGATAGACTATATAATATACTAGATACTGAAAAGAAGAAATTAGAAAAACTTGAAGAAAAATATCAAGAAGAAATTAAAAACCTAAATGAAAAACATCTAATAGAATGGCAAGAATTTCAAATGAAAGATTCTAAAAAGAAAATAAAAGCAGCTGAAGCAAATGATAAAGAAGAAGATGCTGATGATGTACTTAAAATGTTAAATGATTTATAAAAAGAACCCAATTGGGTTCTTTTTAATTTAATCATCTTTTTAAAATTTCTAATCAAATTTTTGCATGTAAATATTCTAATAT
>CAZCCA010000036.1:0-1797 GCA_964497215.1 uncultured Candidatus Peribacteria bacterium
TGTCATCTATATTTATAGTTTTTCAAATTAGATTCATAGCTTCAGTTTCTGCATCTTTTTTGATTTTTTCTTCTTTTTCTTTATCTACTTTTGCTTTTATTTTTAATACTTTTTTCTTTTCTGTATTATAGAATTTTACAACAGAAGTATTGTCAGAATTTTCTTCTAAAAATTTTTTTAATATAGCTAAAGCAGCATCAACTTCTTTTTTTCATACTAAATTATCAACTTCTTCTTTTATTTTTTCAAATCTTATTTTAAATCTATCATCTTCAATTTTTTTATTATAAAGTCTTTCTTCTTTTTTTAATTTTGTTCTTAATTTATCAATCTTTT
This sequence comes from uncultured Candidatus Peribacteria bacterium, assembly GCA_964497215.1. Taxonomy (GTDB): domain Bacteria; phylum Patescibacteriota; class Gracilibacteria; order BD1-5; family UBA6164; genus UBA6164. The sequence goes on from CAZCCA010000036.1 coordinate 337, forward strand.
CTTTTTTTTCTTTGAAAACTTTTTTTAATTTTTCTATTTCTTTTTGATTTATTCATTCATAATCAGTTTTTTTAGAAAGTTTATCAACTATATAATCTAGTGATTCTTTTTCTTTTTTTTCTACCTCATCTAATGCTTTGTTTGCTTTGTTCCATTCATATAATGACATAAAAATCTCAATAGCTTTCATAGCACTATCAAATGCTTCTACTGAGTTAGTATCTACTTTTTTCTTTTTTCAAAAATAAAACATATTTTTAAATTAATTATTATTTATATAGTTTTTAGAGCTTCTTTAACGGTTGTTATTCACATAACAGCTTTTAAAAGAGCATCTTGTGTAATAGTTATCATACCATGCTTTATAGCTTCAATTTTCATATTATTTGCACTATCTCTTTCTAAAATCATTGGTTCTAACCAATCTCATATTTGTAATACTTCATGAAATCAAAGTCTTCATTTATATCAAGTATTTCAACATTTTTCACATCATTTTCAATGATAAAAGGTTATACTGTCTATATTTTCTTCTCAAACTACTGGTCAAAGTATTTCTTTTATTTTCTTTTTTTCATATTCTTTTATTTCATGCTTTTCTTTACAGTTTGAGCATATTCTTTTTCAAAGTCTTTGAGATATTACCATTTTCATTGCTGATGCTAATAGAAATGGTTCTACTCACATATTTATAAGTCTTTGTACTGTACCTGCTGCTGAATTTGTATGTATTGTTGATAATACCAAATGTCATGTAAGTGCTGCTTCTACTGCTAGTACTGCTGTTTCTTTATCTCTTATTTCTCATACCATTATTATATCTGGATCTTGTCTAACTAGACTCCTTAATCAGCTTGAAAATGTATATCATATATCTGGTTTTACTTGTGATTGATTTACATATTCTATATCATACTCAATTGGATCTTCTAGAGTAGAGATATTATATTTCAGGGGATTAAAGTTTTTTAATACTCAAAATAAAGTTGTTGATTTTCATGAACCAGTAGGTCATGCAACAAGAATAATTCAGTATGTACTTTTAAGTGTTTCTCTAACTTTTTCTAAATTTACATCTATAAGTCATAGGGCTTCAATACTTGTTAAATTATCATCTTGTTTTAGTATTCTCATTACTATTTTTTCTCAATAACTTGTAGGAAGAGTAGATAATCTGACATCTATATTTTTATTATCTTTTTCATAATAATATACTATTTTACCATCTTGAGGTTTTTTGTTTTCATCTATTTTTATTTTTGCTAATACTTTAAGTCTAGTAATAATTCAACTAATATTTTCTCTATCAACTTTGTCATGTAATAAAAAATCACCATCTTTACGAAATCTAATCAGTAAAAAATGTTCATTTGGTTCTATATGTATATCTGAAACTCATAAATCAATAGCATCTTTAAAAATGCTGTCAATATAACTAACAACATCTCAGATATCTTTTTT
>CAZCCA010000036.1:1897-6191 GCA_964497215.1 uncultured Candidatus Peribacteria bacterium
TTTTATTTCTTTAGGTGTTTTTATTTCTTTAGGTGTTTTTATGCTTTTATTTTCTTTTGATGGAAAATATTTATTTTTAGCTCCTAATAAATTTGCTTTATATACTTTAAAAGAATGATTAGTAGGATCTAATATAAATAGACTAGATATAGTTGTTATAGTTAATAAAATTAGTCATATAACTAGTGAAACTCTTGTTTTAGGCATTCTTAATTTTTCTTTTATTTTCAATCTTTTTTTTCTAAGATTTTTAAAAAATTGATTTTCTTCTTTTTTGAAATCTGATTTATAATTTGCAAATAATTCTCAGTTTTCATCTTCTTCTATTTTTAATTTATCATCATTTTGATTTTTTTGTTTTATAGTTTCTTCTATTAAGTTTAATATTTTTTCATATTTTTCATCATCTACTTTTTGTAATTCTTCTTTTGTAATATTTGCTTTTGATAATATAAAATCATCTTTTTCTCTTATTTTAGCTTTACTTTTATTAATAAGTGATGATAGGTTTATTTCATTTTGAGCCATTTTTATTTATTATTTAAATAATTTAACTTTATATATTTTATTATACTTTATTTTAAAAAATAAATCAAATATTTGATTTTTATTGTTTATTTAGTAATCTAAAGCCATAGTTTTAGATTAAAAATATTAAAATATGATAAATATAAAATGAATTTCTTGATTTGAAGATAAATTACCAGAATTTCAACTTGTAGAAGAAAAATTTAAAGAAATAATTAAAACAAATTATTCTTTATCAGGTTTTACTCCACTTGATACACCAAATGTAGAAAGAGTAGAAGTTCTTACTTCAAAATGAGCAGATGATAATGAAATTTACTGAATTAAAAGATTAAAAGCAGAATGAAAGGAGGCTAGTGAATTTGAAATGTGATTACGTTTTGATTTAACAGTTCCACTTGCTAGATATATATGAAAGTATGAATGAGAGATAAATTTTCCATTTAAAAGACAGCAAATAGCTAGAGTATATAGATGAGAAAGACCTCAAAAATGAAGGTATAGAGAATTTTATCAAGCTGATATAGATATTATTTGAAATAATAAATTAGCTCTTTTTGCTGATGTTGAAATAGTATCAACTATTTTTAATTCTCTAAATGAATTAAATTTTTGAAAGTTTGTTATAAATATAAATAATAAAAAATTATTATCTTGATTTTTACAAAGTTTAGAAATAAAAAATACAATAGAAGCTATATGAATTATAGATAAAAAAGATAAAGTAAGTAGGGAAAAACTTATTTCTATGTTTAAACAAATAGAATTATGAGAATTTCAGATTGATAGTATTTTAAAATTGATTGATTTTTCAAATCAGAAAGAATTTGATATTAAAAAAGTTTTTAACTTTTTTGATTGAATTAATAATAAATTGTTAAAAGAATGATTAAATGAAATAAAATATATTTATGATAATTTAATAACTCTTTGAGTAAATAATGATTATTTAATAATTAACCCTACTATATCAAGAGGTTTAAATTATTATACATGACTTGTTTTTGAAACTTTTATTAAATGAGCAGAAAATATGTGAAGTATTAGTTCATGAGGTAGATATGATAATTTATGTAGTCATTTTTCAAAAAATAATTTTCCAGGTGTTTGATGAAGTATATGATTATCAAGACTTTTAGCAGTATTAAATCAACTTAATAAAATAAATGCTAATAAAAAAACTATTTCAGATGTACTTTTGATTAATTTATGAGAACAAAATTTAAAAGAAAATTTAGAGTTAATAAAAAAATTAAGAAAGAATTGAATAAATTCAGAAATATATTTAGATAGTTCTGTAAAATTTGCAAAACAAATAAAATATGCAGATAATAAAAAAATACCTTTTGTAATTATTTATTGAGAAGAGGAAGTTAAAAAAAATATAGTTCAAATAAAAGAATTAAATACTTGAAAACAAATTGAATTATGAATAGAAAATATAATTAAATATATAAAAAAGTTTAGATAATATTATCTAAACTTTTTTACATTCAACTACACCAAGTATTTGTTAATGTTCAAGTATTACTTAGGATTTGATATTCTCAATCTCCTACACTTTTTCAAGCTTCTTTTATTTCTGCACATGTTCTAAAAGCACTATTTTGCCAGAAATCTACTGTATTTTCTGTAAATATTTCATCAAAAGTTATAGTATTATCGTGATATGCTTCTACTCATGAACCTATCATATAAGGCATATTTAGGGTAGATCAATTTAATATAAATAATTTTTTATTATCATTATTTGAAATATCAACTGATGTAATAGTATTTTCACTAGTACTTCATGTAGCTAAAAGTATTGATGGTAATATGTTTTTAGAAACTGATTTAAAATCTCATTTTAACAATGTTTTTTGATATCATCAATTTTCAAGAGTATTAGCAATTTGAAATTCTCATCTATTTTTTGTGATTGAGTAAAAATAATATAAATTATTCTTTGGATCAGTAGGTATATTATCTAATGTAGGTAATATAACATTTTTATTTAATTTTCATTGTATTGCTAATTCTCTAGTTCAATTTAATATTTTAAAATAATCAGTATTTAATCATGGAATAGGATAAACTCATTTTTGTTGTTTATATGTTTTTAATGCAATAGAACTTGCTGAAATATCAGCTATTCTTTGTGCATCTCTTGAATCAGGTAATGTAGACATATATTTAGATATTCAAATAGTTGCTAATATTGATAATATTACAGTAACTATTATTAATTCTATAAATGTAAATGCTTTTTTGTTAATTCTCATATTTGATTTTTAATTATTAAAAGTTTGTTTTATATTTATAAGTATAAAGTTATTTATTTTATTTTCTATTTCTTCTTTTCTTTCTATTTTAATACTACGAGAGAAAAATATTCATTCATATGTTCAAGTATTACTTATATATTCTCAATATTTATCTATATACTGATATTTTTGATTTGTAGTTCAAGTAAATAATTTATATTCTTTATTTATATTATCTTTATATAAATATAAAATTTCTCAACTAGAATAAATACTTATATCAAGCTTATTTATTATATTATAGGTATTAGATTTTAATAAATTTATATTTTTTTCTATTTTGTATTCATCAGATATATTACTACTTTGAGCTACAATATTAGCTATTGCTAGTAATAAAAAAGATAAAATAAATACAGAAACAATAACTGTTACCATAGATTCTCATAATTTATTTTTAATCATTTTGAAAATTTAAAAATATTATTATATTAGAGTTTATAAATAATATATTTTTTGTAAAGTAATAAAATGACTAAAAATATCAATAAAAATTGATTTACTTTAATAGAAGTACTTATTTCTACACTTATTTCTGCTTTTATTTTAGCTATTATATTTAAATTTCTTTTTGTAATATATGATGAAATAGATAATAATATAAATAATATAAAATACCTAAATACTACATATGTTATAAAAAATGAAATTGAAAAATATTCATTATTATATACTACTGGTTCCATATTAATTGATAATGATTGAGCTGATGTTTTTTTATTTAAAAATGAAGAAAATACAAAATGAGTACTATTATCTATAGTAGATAGGGATACTAAGAAAATTTCTACAAATACTTGAATTTATGAAAATAAAACATTATGATTTAGGATGATTTCAGATAATGAAATCATAGATATTCAAAATGATATAAATGTTATATATGATTTTGAATTTATGAACGATATGCTTATATCAGATTTATATATATGATATTTGGATATAAAAAAGTACAATACAAATATATATAATATAGAACTTCAAATAACTAACAAACTATATAAATTATATATTTGAAAACAAATAAGTGAGTTACCATGAAAAATATATAAAAAGTTTAATATTAATTTTTAGTAATGAAAAAAATAAATAATAAAAAAGCTATCATACTTGTATATGTATTATTTTTAGTAATGATTACTATTACATTATCTACTATTATGCTCACTAGTATTAATACATTATTTAATATATCTACTTTAGAGGATTACAAGTATAGATTGTTGTCAAATATTAAAAATGACTGAAAAATACTAATAAAAATTAATGAATCTTATAATTCAAATGGAACATGATTTATAGATAGTACAACATGAAGTTGAGCAAATATTCATTGTAGAGATAATTGAACATGATTATATGAAGTTAGAGGTGATGATTGAACAAAACCATGAACTGATAATTTAGATGATAATTGTAATAGTGATAATTATAAAGTCACTTCTACTTGAACAACTGCT
>CAZCCA010000037.1:0-3365 GCA_964497215.1 uncultured Candidatus Peribacteria bacterium
ACATAATAAAAACATAATCCTGACACTTTTTTGACAGTTAGCTATTATTATATAGTTAACTTTTTATTTCTTAACTAAAATTTATGAATAGAAAAATACTAAAATTATTTATAATTATATGATTATTTACAACTTTAATTTGAAATACATTTGCTTTTGAATCTACTTTAAAAGTAGATAAAAAAGAAGTAGCTTTAAATGATTATATAAATTTAACACTTGATATTAGTTCATATGAATGATGACAGGTATGAATTAAAAATATAAAATGAATTGAAAATTTTGATATTATTAATAAAGGACAAAGTCAAAAAAGTTCTAGTAGTGTTGTTATTATAAATTGAAAAACTGAAACTAAAACAAAATCAATTATTAATTTAAATTTTACCTTAAAACCAAAAGTTAAATGAGAGTTTAATATTTGACCAGCTATTTTAGAAAAAGATAAACAAGAAGTTACTACAAATATTGTATCAGTAAAAGTTTGATGAAAAAGTTTAAATCCAAATACTGTTCAAAATAATTCAAAAATTAATTTATGAAACAATATTAATAATAAAACTGATACTATTAAAAATATAGAAAAAAAAGAGTTTTATGATAAGTGAATTTATTTATTAATAATTGTTTTACTTATAACTTGAGCTTGATATTATTTCTTATTAAAAAAGAATAATATTATTAATAAAAAACAAGAAAAAGATTTAGAAAATAATAATATTAAAACAAATAGTAAGCAAAATAAAAATAATAATGAAATTGACTTTGAAAAACAAAATATTGAAATCAAATATCCGAGTTTAGATGATAAAGACTTTTTAGATAAAATTGATAATATATTTAGAGAAAAAATATTTAAAATATATAATATAAAAAATATAAAAAACTTAACTTTTGAAGAAATATTAAAAATTATTGAAAATTTAGAAAATTGAGATAATAGTAAACTAGATGATATTAAAAGTATTATAAAACTAATAAACAAAATGAAGTATTCAAACTTGTTATGAGATAAAAATAAATTATTTAATTTAATTAAAGAATTATAATATATTAAAAATAAAAATTTTAACTTTTAAAAATAATAAAATGGAAAATACAAATTTAGAAAAAGAAAATAAAGATTTACCTTCAAGTGAAGAATTATTTGAACAAAAAGTTTTAGAGGCTTCAAATAAAATATGAGAAGTAATAAATGAAGTACATAAAAAAATAGTCTGACAAGATGAATTAATAAAAAGTATGATTATTGGACTTTTATCAAAATGACATATCTTAATAGAATGAGTTCCAGGTTTAGCAAAAACTCTTACAGTTGATACTCTTAGTAAAACATTAAATTTAGGGTTTAATAGAGTACAATTTACTCCAGATTTATTACCAAGTGATTTAGTATGAACTGAAATTTATAATCCAAAAACATGAGAATTTTCAATAAAAAAAGGACCAATTTTTAATAATTTTATTTTAGCAGATGAAATAAATAGAGCTCCTAGTAAAGTACAATCAGCTCTACTTGAAGCTATGGCAGAAAAACAAATAACTATTTGAAAAGATACTTTTAAACTAGATGAACCATTTATAGTTTTAGCTACTCAAAATCCTATTGAACAATCTGGTACTTATAGACTTCCAGAAGCTCAACTTGATAGATTTATGATGAAAGTAAATGTTGATTATGTTAAAAAAGAAAATGAAAAAGAAATGTATAAAAAAATAAATAGTTGATATGATGATATAAAAATTAATAAAGTATTAAGTAAAAAGGAAATTAAAGATATACAGAGTATTTTAAATGATATTTATGTATCTGATAGTATATATGATTATGTTGCAGATTTAATTGATGTTACTAGAAATGGTGATATTAAGTGAGTTTCAGAATATATTAGTTATTGAATATCTCCTAGATGATGACTATCTCTTATTTCTTGAGCAAAAGTTTTAGCACTTATGGATTGAAGAACATTTGTTATCCCAGAAGATGTGAAAAATATAGCAAAATCAGTATTAGCTCATAGATTGGTTTTAAATTATGATGCTGTGGTAAATGATATTACAAGTGATGATATAGTTCAGAAAATTTTAGATAGTGTAAAAATAATATAATAAAAAAAATATTATGAATATAAAGAAAAAAATAAAAATTCTTGATTTTAAATTATCTAAAATATTAAATTGATGATTATTTTGAGCATATAAAAGTATGTTTCACTGAAAGTGATTAGAGTTTTCAGAACATAAAGAATATAATTATTGAGATAATATAAAGGATATTGATTGGAAAGCTTCTAGTAAAACAGATAAAATACAATCAAAGAGATATGAAGAAGAAAGAGATTTAAATATATTATTTGTTTTAGATAATTCTAATCTAATGAATTTTTGAAGTAAAGATAAAACAAAAAAAGATACATTAGAAGAAGTATTTTATTCATTATCATTATCTGCTTATTATAATAATGATAATATTTGATGATTAATTTTTGATTGAAAAAATATTGACTTTGTAGATTATAAAAAATCAAGAAATAATATTTATAAAATATTAGAAAAATTAGAAAATAAAAATAATGACAAAAGTACTAAAAGTAGTATAAATAATATATTAAATGATTTAATAAAAAGACAATTAAAAAATAATTTAATTTTTATATTAACAGATGATTTACAAAATATAAATGAAAAATTATTAAAATTAATTTGAGTAAATAATGAATTAGTTTTTATAAATATAAATGATTATTTTGAAAATAATTTAATAGAAAATTCTATAAATATTACATTAAATTGATTGGGAAATTTTTTAAATATTGATTTAAAAGATAAAGATAAGTTATTAGAATATAGACAAATTAGAGAAAAAAAATTAAAACTTTTAAAAACAAAATTAGAAAAAAATAGATGTGCTTATATTTATTTGGATGATAGAAGTGATATTTTAAAAGAATTAATGTGATATTTTTTAAGAGTAAAAATAAATAATTAAGATAAATAAAAATGACAGATATATATGATATAAAAGGTATAGTTTTATGATATATTTTTGATATAAAATATAGTTTTATTTATATATTATTTTTGATAGTTTTATATATATTATGGTTTTTAATGAATAAAAATAAAAATAATATAAAACAAGAAAATATTGTTAAAAAAGTTGTAAAAATTGATTTTGATAAACTTTTAGATGATATAAATCAAAAATATTTGAGTAGTGATAAAAACTTATTTTATACTAAATTAACCAATTTTTTAAGAGAATTATTGGAATATAAATGATATAAAGATATATCAAAAATGACTTTTGATGAAATTTCTAGGTTAGATATAAATAATAATATTAAATATATATTAAAAAATAT
>CAZCCA010000037.1:3465-6091 GCA_964497215.1 uncultured Candidatus Peribacteria bacterium
TATTTCTTTTATAAAAAAGATAGTAAATGAATTAATTTTTTGTATTTTTGAGATGTAAAAAAAGTTTATAAAACTAATAGTAAGATGTTTTATATTAAATACATTTTATTAATACTTATATTAATAAATTTTGTTATTATTTTGGCAAATCCAAATACAACAAATGTTTCAGAAAAAGTGAAAAAAAATGGTATTGATATAGTTATAGCATTAGATATTTCTTGAAGTATGGATGCTGAGGATTTAAAACCAAGTAGAATAGAAGCAGCTAAAAAAGTTATAAATAATTTTATATGAAATCTAAAAACAGATAGATTATGATTAGTTGTATTTGCTTGAAAACCATTTACAAGTATTCCACTTACTTTTGATTATAATATATTAAAAGAAACGATTAATAGACTTTGAACAAACAATATAAATCAACAAAAAAGAGGATTAAATTGAACTGCAATTTGAGATGCAATTTTGATGAGTAAAACACTTTTTAAAGCACCTAAAGATGAATCTAAAGAAGATTATTCTAAAAGAGAAAAGGTAATTATTTTACTTACTGATTGAGAAGCAAATGTTTGAGTTGATCCTATATTAGCATGACTATCAGCAAAAAAACAATGAATAAAAATATATACAATAGGTATTTGAAGTAAAAAATGATGATATATAACTTATAATATTTGAGGATTTTTACAGAAACAAAAAATACCACCATTAAATGATACAAATTTAAAAAAAATAGCTGAAGAAACTTGATGATTATATTTTAGAGCTGATGATAATAATACTTTTAAATCTATTTTTAATGAATTACAGCATCTACAAAAAAATGATATAAATATAGAAATAAAAAAATCATATAAAGAGTATTATGATATTTTTATTTATAGTTTAGTAATTTTATTAAGTATTTTTAGTTTTTTGATGATAAGAAATATAGAAATAAAAAAAGATTAATAATTAAAGAAAATTTATGGAATTTACAAATTTAAATTTAATAACAATTATAATAATATTATTAATATTATGAGCTATTTGATTTTTTTCATATTTAAGATATTTATGACAACTTAAGTTTAATAATAAATTTAAGTTGATACAGTCAAATAAGTATTTTTATGTTAAATATATATTTTTACTTTTTACGTTAGTAATATTATTATTTGCTAGTTTATGAGTAAAGTATTGAGAAAAAAAAGTAAATAATGAAGTAAAATGAATAGATATAATATTTGTATTAGATGTTAGTAAATCAATGAATGTTGCTGATATAACTGATTGAAATTATAGTTATACTAGACTTGATGCTATGAAAAGTAGTATAGCTAAATTTGTAGCAAATCATAAACAAGATAGATTTGGTTTAGTTATATTTGCCTGAGATGCCGTATGAACTATACCACTGACTACTGATCATGATTTATTTTTAACATTTTTAAAATGAGTTGATTATAGAAATTTAACAGTTCAATGATCTGATTTCAAAAAAGCATTACAACTATGAATCAATAGATTTAATAATAGTGATGACAGAAGTAAGGCTTTGATATTTATATCTGATTGATGAGATCCAGATGATTATGTAAACAAAGATATTATAAAACAATTAAAAGATTGAAATAAATGAATTACTTATTCTGTTATTTGAGTCTGAACGTCAAGAGGATGAAGAATTATTTTATGAAAGGATGTTTGGTGAAGATATAATTATCAAAAATATAAATGAGAATATGTTATAAGTAAAATTAATAGATCAAATTTAAATGATATTGCTTCTGCTTTAGATGCTAGTTATTTAGAAGTAAATAAAATATCAGATTTAAGTTCTATTGATAATGATATAAATAAATTACAAAAAAAAGTATTAACTAAAAGTGTTAATTGAGAATTATGAGATTTTTGAAGAACACTAAGTATTATTTGATTTATAAGTTTTTTAATATTTTTACTTATATATTTATTTGAAAATAAATTTATTTTATTAACAAAAAAAAATGATTAGAAAAAGAGAGTTATGAATTATAAAAACAATTAGAAATTCTAAAGAATTAATGAATTATTGTGTTAGTAATGATGTTTATGTTGTAAAAAGGGAACATGATTATGTAGAATTAAATAATTGAAAAATTTTAAAATATAATAATTAAAATTATAATGTATAAAATAATATGACTTATAAGTATTTTATTTATTTTATTAAATACATTCTCATTAAATGCATTTTATAACAATTATGTTTGAAAAATAAAATATGAAAATAAATTATATGATGAAAGTATAAAATATTTTGATAAAGCATGAAATATTGAGTGAGTCTATAATAAATGAAATTCTTATTACAAACAAAAAAAGTATATTGATGCTATAAAAGAATATAAAAGTATTTTAAACGATAAAAAAAATAATCTAAATTTTAGATTAAATCATAATATAGCTAATACACTTTATAGAATATGAGAATGACAAAAGGAAAGTAATATAAAATTAAAAGCATGGGAAGAATCTATAAAATATTATATTGATGCTTTAAATATAAATTTTGACAAACAAACAAAAGAAAATTTAGATTTTGTATTAAAAAAAATAAAAGAGGAAAAACAAAAAAAAGATGATAAAAAAGATAAAAAAT
>CAZCCA010000038.1:0-3447 GCA_964497215.1 uncultured Candidatus Peribacteria bacterium
TTTTTTACTTGCAATTTTATCAAATTAATATAAAATATTAAAGATTTAGAACTAATGCGGGGATTTGTGAAAACAAGTTCTCGTTTTGTTTTAAAAATTATCCTTTAATTAAAAGAAAATGTTAGATTTAAAACAAATTGAACAAGCTATAAATATTATTTCTATTGAGAAAAAAATACCAAAAGAAAAATTAGTTGAAATTATTGAAGCTGCTATTAAAACTGCTTATAAAAAAGATTATGCTTCAAGAGATGAAGAAATAAATGTAAAATTAGATTTAGAAAATGAATCTATGGAAATAACTCAAGAAAAAACAGTTGTAAAAGAAGTTACAAATCCAGCTTTAGAAATATCTTTTGAAGAATTAGGAGATGTAGCTGATGATTATAATGAATGAGATATTATTGAACTTGATGTTACTGATGAAATAAATGGTGATGATAATGGTGAAAGTTTTTGAAGAATAGCTTCACAAGCAGCAAGACAAGTTATAATTCAAAAAATAGGGGATAGTGAAAAAGAAAAAATATATGATTTATTTGAATGAAAAGAAGGTCAAGTTATAAATATGAAAGTTGAGATAGTTGAATGAGGGAAAGTAATTTTTGATTATAATGGTAGTCAAGTAGTTTTACCTAAATCTGAACAAGTTTCTAGAGATGTTTATACTCCTTGAGCTAGATTTTCACTTTATGTTGCTGAAGTTTCAAAAAGTGAAACAGGTACTCCAAAAGTTGTTTTATCTAGAAAAAGACCAGAATTAGTTTCTGCTATATTTGCAGAACATGTTTCTGAAATTAATGAATGAATTATAAATATAGATAATATAGTTAGACAACCAGGTATAAAAACTAAATTACTTGTATCTACTACTTTTGATGAGATTGATCCTGTATGAACATTAATTGGTCAAAAAGGTATAAGAGTTAAATGAGTTATGGATGAACTTTCAGGTGAAAAAATTGATATTATTGCAAATAGAGGTGATATAAGTGAAATTCTTAAAAAATCATTATCACCAGCCGAAGTATTGAGAGTAGAAGTAGATGAAGAAAAAGAATCAGTTATTTGTTATATAAATCCTAGTGAGAGAGCTAAGGCTGTTTGAAAAAATGGTTTAAATGTTAATTTAGCTTCTAAGTTAACAGGTTATAAAATATCTATACAAGATATTCCTCAAGAAAATAGTGAAGAAAAATAATATTAAAGAACTAATTTATTAGTTCTTTTTATTTGATAAAAATTTTTTATCTTTATAATTTAAACTAATTAATAATAATTAACTATATATAATTATGAAAGTATTATTTTTAAAACATGTTGTAAATGTTTGAAAAGAATGAGAGATAAAAGATGTAAAACCTGGATATGCTGTAAATATGTTATTTCCTAAATGATATGCTATAGAATTGACACCAGAAACAGAAAAAAGACATAAAGAAAAATTAAAAAGACAAGAAGCTCATAAAAGAGAAATGATTGAAAATAGACACCATTTAGTTGAACAATTAAATAATAAGAAGTTAGAATTTACTTTAAAAACATGAGCAAACCATAAAGTTTATTGAGCAGTAGGAGAAAAAGATATTATTTCAGAAATAAAAAAGAAATTTAAGATAGAATTATCTAAGAAACATATTGATTTACCTAGTGGACATATTAAAAAATTATGAGAAAATCAAATTTTTATAAAACTTTGAAAAGATGCTATGGCAAAAATGTTTGTAGTTATTAATGAAGATTAAAAATATGTATTTATGAATTGATCTTTGAGATAAAAGATGTTGAGTTGCTGTTTATGTTGAATGATTAGTTTTTCCAAAATGAATTATTCTGAGACCAAAATTAGTAACTGAACTTAGAAAAATGATTAATAACTATAGTATAAATACAATTGTAGTTTGATTGCCTTATGATTTATACTGAAAAAATCTTAGGCAATTAGATAAAACAAAGATTTTTATATGAAAACTTAGAGAAATTTTTCCAAAAATAGAAATTGTATGAGTAGATGAAAGATTTACTAGTTTTGAAGCAGATAATGTTTTAGATACTATGGGTATAAAAGAAAAAATATGAAATAAAGATGATATATCAGCTGCTTTGATACTTGAAACTTATTTAAAACAAATAAAAAAGTAATAATTTTTGACAAATATTTTAATATATGATTATATATATATACTTATAATTTAAATACATATATTTATGAAAAATATAAAAATACTATTATTTTTTGTTTTTACATTTTGATTTTTTTCAACTACACAAGCTTCAAGTATAGAAAAAATTGATGCAATTGATAATAATACAGTAGAAATAACTGCTAATGATGATGTAGTTTTTTCAGATACTTTTGTAGAAGGTGATATAAAAATTTTAAAAGATATAAAAGTTTCATATAGTGAAAAAGATGTTACAAATCATAGAAAAGTTTTATTAAATTTATCAGATGATTTACTTGCAAATAATTCATATAGTTTGATTTCTCTTTTATGAGCTGAATGAAATATTGATTTCAAAATTTGAGACTATTTAGAAGGAGAAATTACTAATCCTATGCTTCAAGAATGAGATAAAGGTATAGAAAAAATAAATATAATTGATTCAAAAACAATTGAACTTTATTATAACTATGATTTAGTTGATGACTTATTTGAATTTAAAATTCTGAGTGATATTCCTACAACTTGATTATTTTCTGAATGAAATAATATAGTTAATTTATGAATTAATGGTAATTTAGAAAAAGATACAGATTATATCCTTATGTTTTTGAGATTAAAAGATATAAATTGAAATCCACTTGTTTTTGAAGAAGACTTATATGATTTTAAAACTTCTTCTGATTTAGTAGAAGATGTTGAAGAAAAAGATGTAGTTTTAGCAGCAGCTAAAGAAGAAACAAATACTTGAAATATAGAAGAAGTAGCATTATCTGCAGAAAAAACACCAAATACAGGTTCTGCTACATGGATTTTAGTGTTACTTACAATTATAGTAAATGCTGTATTCTTTTTTAGAAAAAAAATTATTAAATAATAATACTTTATTTATATTTTAAAAGCAGAGTTTTAAACTCTGCTTTTTTTGCTTTTATTATTAAATTAATATATAATATATTTATATATATTTATAATTAAAAATAAATGACAAAAATTAAAACATTAATTGAGGAAAATACATTAAAAGATGAATTACTAGAATTAATTATTTCAAATAAATGAAGTGATTTATATATAACTGTATGATCATATCCAGCTATAAAGATATGATGAAGTATTATGACTATAGATAAATGATATAATAAATTTACTGAAGATACTACTTATGAATTTGCATTATCATTAATATCTGAATCTCAACATAAAATACTATTAGAAAAAAAGAACTTAGATTTTTCTTTTACTTTTAATAAAAGAAGATTTAGGGCAAATATATCATTTC
>CAZCCA010000038.1:3547-5965 GCA_964497215.1 uncultured Candidatus Peribacteria bacterium
TTAGATTTTTCTTTTACTTTTAATAAAAGAAGATTTAGGGCAAATATATCATTTCAAAGATGATATTATATGGTGGTATTAAGATTGTTAACTTCAGAAATCCCAAATATTGAAATGTTAGGCTTACCTGAAATTTATAAAGAGGTATGCAAAAAATGACAATGATTAATTTTAGTAACATGACCAACTGGTTCATGAAAGACTACTACACTTTGAGCTATGATAGATTTTATTAATTCAAATTATAGTAAACATATAATCACTATTGAAGACCCTATAGAGTATATACATGAACATAAAAATTCAATAATGGAACATAAGGAAATAGGTATAGATTTACCAGATTATACTACTTGATTAATTTGAGCAATGAGACAAAATCCAGATATAATTTTATTCTGAGAGATGAGAAATCAAGAAGAAATGGAAATGGCTCTTAGACTTTCTGAAACATGACATTTAGTTCTTTCAACACTTCATACTAGAAGTGCTTATCAAACTATAACTAGAATATTAGATAGTTTTCAATGAGAAGATAAATGACAAATTAGATTACAATTAGCTGATTCTTTAGTTGCAGTATTTTCACAAAGACTTTTAGAATCATCTAACCATGAAAGTGTAGTATTAGCTAAAGAAGTACTGATTAATAATAATGCTGTATCAAACCTAATAAGAGAAGATGAATTATTTCAAATACCTTCTGTAATTCAATTATGAAAAAATGAATGAATGCAACTTCTAGAAAATGATATTATTAGTTTTATAAAAGAGTGATCTATTACAAAAGAAGAATGACTGAAATATTCAAATAATCCAAAGCTTATAGAGGAGAGTATATAAAAAATAAACACAAAAAAAAGATGATTTTTAAATCATCTTTTTAATATAGACCAGCAGTACCTAAAGGTGAATTATGAGTTACAGCAGTATTTGAACCAGAAGCTGATATTAATCAATCATAATCTAAACTTTCATTTTTTTCATAATAATTTCATGCTATTTTAGCTTTATATGTATCATCTGCATTTTTTATTTGTCAAGCTACTTGATATGTAACAAAATTTTTATCATTTACAATAGCATATGCAAAAATATATGAGTTACCTTCTGGATCTTTAAATTTATCAGGACTTTCTTGTAATTCTGCAAAATTAATTGTTCATGCATCATATCAATTTCATTGAGTTAATGTTGATCAGCTTGCAACTGTAACACCTGTCATTGCATTAGCAGTTGAACCTGACAATAATTTAGGCAATGTAGTAGAATTTTGTACATCAGTAGTTCTAAGTGTTATTTTTTTTGCAATACTAGCAATATCAGAAGTTACTTTAGAGTTTTTAGCATCTTGTGAATATCCTTGTAGAGATATAAATGCAATTGTACCTAAGATAGCTAGGATAGTAATAACAACGATAAGTTCTACTAGTGTAAATGCTTGTTTTTTTGTATTTTTCATGTTTATATTATGATTAGGAAATAAATACAAAATAATTTTTTAAATTAGTGTCTTTTAATTAGACTGATATAGTTTATATGATTTTTAGTATTTTTGCAAATAATAATAGTTTTTTTAGTTAGACTAAAAAAAAATATTGTTTTTTATATATTATTAGAAAAGTTTATATTTTTTTGTAAAGACTTTTGTTTTATAAAAATATATTTGTGTATATTTTTTTGATTAATATTATTATTTTGTGATCCTTTATAAAACAATCAAAAAACAACATTTTTAATGTTGTTTTTTATAAGTTTTTTGCAATTTTTCACATTTCAAAGAATGGAAGCATTATTGCTACTACAATTGTACCAACAAGTATTCATACAATTACTATAATTAAAGGTTCCATCATACTAGACATATTTCAAATATATCTTTTTAATTCTCAATTATAATTATATCATATTTTTTTTAGTGACTCAGATAAGCTTCAAGTTTCTTCTCATGTATTTACTACATATGCAAATTCTTCAGGAAATAGTTTATTTAAATATATAGAATTTTCATAATTAGTATTTAATCATAATGATTTTGATATAGGTAATCATATTTCTACTTCATTTTTTATTCTTATTAGTTCTTTCTTATAGGCAAGATTTGGTACTACATTACTTGCAATTTTTAATGATTCAAGTAATAATACTCATGAATCTAATAAATTTGTAAAAGATTTAATAAAATAAACTATATTTGATGTTTTAACTACATATCAAAATATAGGTAGTTTAGTTGCAAGTTTAGCAAAAAACATTCTTCAAGAATATGTTTTATTTATAAGTTTATAAATAAATATTATTCAAACAATTCATATAATTATTTTTAAATAATCATTTGTTAAAAAGTTAGATATATCTACTACTTTTTGTGTTAATCATGGTAGTTCACTTCAAGCTTTTGCAAATGATTCTGTAATT